>DATEDB010000127.1:0-2042 GCA_035286625.1 Bacteroidota bacterium | reverse complement strand
CCCGCCGTAACTCCCGCCGTAGGTGATGTCCGAATTTTCCGGGTTCACGGCGATGTACCCGCTCTCACCGCCGGCCACGGAGTACCAGTCCGTCCGGTCGATGCCGAACCCGAACGTGCGGCTCGGGATGCGGACCGTGCTGTTGTCCTGCTGCGCCCCGTACACGTTATAGGGAAAATCGTTGTCGACGGTAACATGATAAAACTGGGCCGTTGGGACGTCCTCCTCCGACCACGTGTCTCCGCCGTTGAAACTTACCGAGGCCCCGCCGTCGTTTCCGGAGATCATGCGTCTGGGGTCGTTCGGGTCGATCCAGAGGTCGTGGTTGTCCCCGTGCTGCACCGACACCCGCTCGAGCGACTTTCCGCCGTCTGTCGACCTGTAAAAACTCACGTTCAGGATGTAGACCAGGTCGGGGTCCTTCGGGTCCGCGTAGACGTGCGAATAGTACCACGCCCGCTGCCGGATGTTGCGGTCGTCGTTCACCCGCGACCATGTTTTTCCGCCGTCGTCAGACATGAACAGTCCCCCCTCATCGGCCTCGACGCTCGCCCAGACCCGGCCCGGCCTGGCGCCGGAGGCCGTGACGCCGATTTTTCCGATCGGACCTTTGGGCATGCCGTCGTTCATCGTCAGATCGGTCCACGTGTCGCCGCCGTCTGTGGATTTCCACAGTCCGCTCCCCGGTCCGCCGCTCGAGAGGCTCCAGGGATTGCGGTAGGCCTCCCAGAGCGCCGCGTATACGATACGCGGGTTGGCCGGGTCGATCACCAGGTCGATGGCGCCGGTCTTCTCGTTTTTGTACAACACCTTCTTCCAGGTTTTTCCACCGTCGGTCGAACGGTAGACCCCCCGGTCCCTGTTCGAACCGAAGACGTGTCCGAACGCCGCGGCGAACACCACGTTCTCGTCGCGCGGGTCGACGCGGACCTTGCTGATGGTCTGGGCCTCTTTGAGGCCGGAGAAGGTCCAGCTCTTCCCGGCGTCGGTGGATTTATAGACCCCCTCGCCCGGCTGGACGTTTCCGCGGATGCACCCCTCGCCCGTTCCGGCGTAGATCACGTTCGGGTCCGACCCCGCGACATCGAGGGCGCCCACCGCGCCGATCTTCAGGAACCCGTCCGAGACGCAGACCCAGCTCTCCCCCCCGTCTTCGGTTTTCCAGATTCCGCCGCCGGTCGCACCGAAATAGAACGTCTTCGGCTGCCCCGCGTGGCCGGCGACCGCGACCGATCGGCCGCCGCGGAAGGGGCCGATCTCCCGCCACTCCATTTTATTATAAAGTGTCGTGTCGTACAGGAAGCCGGATTTCGACTGGGCGACCGCCTCGTGAACAGGGATGGCGGTGATGACGACGAGCGTCAACAGCGGCAATAACAGCGCGCGAAGGGACATGGATGTGGTTCCTCGAATTGGGAGAAATTGAAAGGTCGTAAAGAATATAGAAAAGATAGCTGAAAATGGAAAGAGGACCGAAAGACCGCCGGTCCCCCGCACAGGAGGCTCTAAAACCAGGTGCGAACCTCTTCGAGGGTGGTCGGCGCGGCAAGGATCCTCATCGACCGGTCGACGATGACCATCGTCGGGATCGCGCTGACGCGGCAGCGTCGGGCCACCGGGCCGTTCCATCCGCGGAGGTCCGAAACCGAGACCCATTTCAGGGAGTTATCCCTCACATACCCGAGCCATTCATCCCGGTCCGTATCGAGCGACACCGCAAGGATGTCGGTTCCTCCCCGGGGGCGCGTGTTGTACATTCCATTGAGACCGTTGAGGAGCGTCCTGCAATGAGGACAGGAACTGGCATAGAATACCACCAGCAGACGCCCGGCGCCGATCGTCCGGGCGTCGATCAATTTACCGGAGGAATCAGGAAGGACGATGTCGGGCATGGCCACGCCCGGAATGAGCGCATTCGTCCGGCCGTTCGCCTCCCCCTCCCGGCTATCCGGCGATCCCCCGGAGCCTGAATCGTCCTTCACGCACCGGACGCTGAAACCGTACTCCTTGATGTTATCGATGAAATAGATGTCGGGGTACTC
>DATEDB010000126.1:0-8168 GCA_035286625.1 Bacteroidota bacterium | reverse complement strand
CTCCTGCGGTGGATGTACAGAGCCATCAGTTCCTTGCCCGTCCCGCTTTCCCCCTCGATGAGGACGGTGAGGGGGCTGTCGGCGACCTGTGAGGCGAGCTGGATCTGTTCCCTCATCAGGGCGTTGCGCGTGACGATCCCGGCCCCCGCTTCCCCCGATGAGAGAATTTCCCTCAGCCTGCGGACTTCTCCTTCGAGACGGTGATGGTCGAGGACCTTGGACGCGAACAGCTGCAGTTCCTTGAGGTCGAACGGTTTCTGCAGGAAGTCGAACGCCCCCTGTTTGATCGCCTCGACGGCGCTGTCGATCGACCCGTGGGCGGTGATGATGACGGAGGTCGTGGAGGGGGATTTTTTCTTGATTTCCCTCAGGACGTACAGGCCGTCCACCGGCGCCATCATCAGGTCGATGAATGCGATCTGGTACCGGTCGGGCTCCACGCTGTCCAGGGCGTCCATCGGGTTGCCGAAGGCGTCCACCCGCAGCCCTGCGGCCTCGAGACCGATCCGGAGAATCTTGAGAATGTTTTTCTCGTCGTCCACGACGAGGACACGGGGTCTGTCCGCCTCCGTGGAGGCCTCCCCGGTGCGGCCCTGCGGTCCGGGCCCGTTCATGCGCTCACACGGGAGGCGAGGGGAAGCCGGAACGAAAACGTCGAGCCCTGGTTGATCCGGCTCTCGGCCCAGATCCGTCCGCCGTGCAGCTCGACGATCTCCTTGGCGATCGCCAGGCCCAGCCCGACGCTGCCCGGGGTGGCCACCTGCTGCGCCTTGACCTGAACGAACTTGTCGAATATTGTCTCCAGCTGGTCTTCGGGGATCCCCTTCCCTGTATCGCTCACCTGCACGAGCACGGACCCGTCGTCGCGGGAGGCGCGGATCTCCACGCGGCCGCCCGGATCGGTGTGCCTCAGGGCGTTGCTGACGAGGTTCGAGACGATCCAGGAGAACTGCTGTTCGTCCCCGACCATCAGGGGGATGTCCACCCCGTGAAACACCCGGAGCTCCACGCCCTTTTCCTGGAAGGGAAGTTTCAGCGGCTGGAGGGTCGATTCGATCGCTCCGGGCACATCGAAGGGTTCGAGCCTCACCTCGATTTTTCCGGCTTCCAGTCTCGACAGCTGGAGCAGCTCGCGGACCAGCTTTGTCAGCCGTTCGCAGTCCTGCCGCGAGCCGGCGAGCAGCTCCTCCTGCTCGGCGTTGAGGGGTCCCAGGAGTTTCTGCCTCAAGATGTCCACGCTCATGTTGATCGATGTGAGGGGCGTGCGGAATTCGTGGGAAACCGCCGCCATGAAATCCGATTTCATTTTGTCGATCTCCTTGTAGAGCGTCACGTCCTGGAGGACCAGGACGGTCCCGCCGCGTTCCGAGGGGTCCCGGGACGGGATGATGGTGAGCCTTGGCCTGAGGTAGATCGTCTTGTTCCGGTACCTGTACGACAGGTATGGCTCGTCGCGTGCGCCGGATTCGTTCCCGTTCATGAGGATGGCCTTCAACCGCTCGTCGCCGATGACCTCCCCCGCCTGGCGCCCGATGGCGTCGGCCTCGCTGACCTGCAGCAGTTCCACCGCGGACTGGTTCAATAATTGAATCCGGTACGCCGAATCGCACACGATGATCGCGTCGGCGATGCTCTCGACGATCGTTTCGGATTTGTTCTTCTCGGTGATGATCTGCTGGATGTTCATCTCCTCGTACCGCCGGAGGCGCTCGGTCATCTTGTTGAACTCCCGGCTCAGTTCGCCGATCTCGTCGTTGGTGACGATGTCCAGTTTCAGGTCGAGCCTGCCCCTCCCGATCTGGTGCACCGTCTCGGTGAGCCGTTCGGCCGGTTCGATGATGCGTTTGGTGAACTGGAGCATCGTCACGACGCTCAGTCCCACCGCCACCAGCGAGGCCACGAGAACGGCGATGCTCGCCTCGTCGGAGGTTTTCCTGGTTTCGCTCGCGACCACCTGGAGCATCTTCTGGTTTTCCTCGAGCAGCCAGAAACAGTTGTCGATGAGGCGTTTCGAAAACGGCGTGATGCGGTCATAATAAAAAATCTTCGCGGCCGCGTATCCCCCCTCCCCGGCCTGCACGAAGAGCGAATCGCTCACCAGCAGGTAGCCGGCGTACGTCGCGCTGATGTCGGAGAGGATGAGCGCGAGATCCGGGTTGGTGCTGTCCTTCTCCGCGACCCGGAAGTTCCGGGTGAATTCATGTTTTGCCTCGTCGAACCGGACCTTACCGCCTGAGGGATCCTGGTTGAGGACCATCGAGAGCGCGGCCTCATGCTTCTCGATCGATCGCGCCATGTTTTCGAGGGAGATCATTTTCGGGAAATATTCTGCCAGGAGGATGTTGGTGGACTGAGTGAGCCCGGTGAAATTGTATATCGCCCACCCGGTCAGGAGGATGTTGATGACCACGAGCAGAACGTACCCCACCCCGACCTTGAACCGGAGGCTTCTGAAAAAAGGAATCTTCATGGGGCCCTGACGTGTGTGAGCATCGATCTCGTTGTTCAATATATTCAGAACCCTTTGAAATTTCAAGGATTTGCTTCTCCAGCGGAATTTGGATATACTTTCGGTCAATTATTCCGTTCCATAGGGACTGTCGATTATCACGTGGATTTAGTCACAAGCCGTCCAAGGGTTCTCGGCTGGATCCGCAGCGCCGCCATCCTCGACGGCGACTGGGGTACCAGTATCGCGTACGTGCTTGGTATTGCCTTCGCCCTCGGCGGCCCTTCCAGCAGCTTCCACCTGGTCATGATGCTGGGTCTGACGACCCTGGTGGCCCTCAATTATATCACTATCTGCCGTCTGTACCCCGACGGCGGCGGCGTCTACAGTTCGCTGCGCTCCAGGGCCCGCGTTATGGCGGTCATCGGGGCGCTCATGCTCGCCGCCGATTACATCGTGACGGCTTCCCTCTCGGTTCTCGAGGCCTGCCATTACCTCAACCTGCCGCACCCGGTGTTCTTCGCATCGGTGATCATCATCCTGATCGGCATCCTGAACGTGTTCGGGCCCCGCCACGCCGGGACGCTGGCGGTGATCATCTCCACCGGGACGCTCCTGACGCTGGTCGTGCTCGCCTTCTTCGCCTTCCCGGCCGTGACGTCGAATGCGGGAGTGAGGCCTGTGGAGGGCGGCCTCATCCCCAACTGGCATATTTTCGTGGGAGTGATTCTGTCGATTTCGGGGATCGAATCGATTTCCAACATGACGAGCGTCATGAAAGACCCCGCCCGGAGCTCGAGGAGGGCGATCCTGAGCGTCCTGGTGAAAATCGTAACGCTCACGCTGATCCTGGGGATCGCCATGAACGCCCTGCCCGAGACCATCCTCAAAAACCGCGTCGAAGATATGCTCCGGTTCCTCGGTGAGTACTACGTCGGGGAGTGGTTCGGGCCGCTCATCGGGATCGCGCTCGGGTTCCTGCTGATCTCGGCCGGGAACACGGCCATCAACGCCCTCATGTCCCTGCAGTTCCTGATGTCCGCCGACCGGGAACTGCCGTCGGCGCTGCGCCGGCTCAACCGGTACGGGGTGCCTTATTACGCCCTTGCCGTCGCGGTCGCGTTGCCCCTCGTTATTCTGCTGATCGAGGCGGATGTCGTTGCGCTGGCCTCGCTCTATGCGATCGGCGTGGTCGGCGCGATCCTGATCAATATCTTCTCGACCGGGATCAACAGGGCCCTCACGATCCCCGCACCGATCAGGGGGCTCATGATGGCCTCGGCGGCCGTGCTCTTTATGATCGAGGTCACCATCGCCATCGATAAATCCGCGGCGCTCATCTTCGCGATCGCGGTCATCACGGTGGGAATGACCGCGCGGACGCTGACCCGGGTGCGGGCACAGCGGGTCGCCCTGGGCGTCGCCGGCGGCAGGCGCGCCGCAGCGGAGGTCGAAGCACCGGGTCCTGTCCCGCCGAAACCGGCCATCGCGGTGCCCTCGGGCGGGAACCGCATACTCGTCGCGGTCCACGAGCTGAGCGAAAACCTGCTCCGCCGCGTCTGCGAGGAAACCAGGCTCCAGCATGCCTTTCTGTTCGTCCTGAACCTCCGCCAGCTCTCGGTCTCCGGCGAGCTTCCCGCCACCCTCAGCGGTGACGTGCGAATCAATACGGCGTGGATCGATAGTATCTGCACGATGTACGACATCCCGTACAAGGTCATCACGGGAATCACGCCGGAGGTGGGGTATACGATCGCCGAACAGGCGGCGACGCTCGGTGTGGACAAACTCATCCTCGGAACGACCAAGAGGAGCCTGGTGGAACAGGCGCTGAGGGGGGACGTGATCAGGACAGTGTCAGAGCTGCTGCCGGACGAAATTCAGCTGGCAATCTACAGAAATTAATCGGAACGGGGTTGAGATGAGGCGCGCGGGGGAAGCGCTCCGGGCTGCGGACACCGCGGCGGTCAGCTTTTGAACAGTTCCTGGATGCGGTTTTCGATCTGTTCGATATCGATGGGTTTGCGGAGAATCCCGAAAACGCCTATTTTCCGCGCTTCCGAGAGTACCCGTTCGTCCTGGAATCCCGTAATGAAGAGAAACGGGATCGACGACGTCTCCCGGGACGCCTTCACCTGCTTGAACATTTCGAAGCCGCTCATTTTCGGCATGACCACGTCGGAGATGATGACGTCCGGAACGAAGGTTTTTAATTTCTCGAGTCCCTCCTCGCCGTTCTCCGCCGTCACCACCTCATAATATTCCAGTTCGAGCAGATCACGGAGCAACTCGGCGAACCCCGCCTCGTCGTCCACTAGGAGAACCTTCCGGCGTTTCTTTTCTACAGACATCGTTTCCCCGCTGACCAGGATAAGTTGCGAAAATATAGGGATTGCGGTGTGAAGAATCAAGTCAAGAATTGAGCAGACGGGGACCGGGTGCCGGGCCGGGCGCCGCCGGGAATTCAGCGGATGAGAGCCATTTTACGCACCCTGGCTTCCCCATCGCTCACCAGCCGGTAAAAATAGATCCCGGCCGGACAGCCGGCCGCGTCCCATTCCACTTGGTAACTCCCGGGGGCCTTCCGTCCGCGGACCGGAAGGGCGACAATCCGGCCGGCGACATCGTACACCGTGAGTTCGACATTTCCACCGACGGAGAGGCTGTATCGAATTTTCGTTGTCGGGTTGAAGGGATTGGGATAATTCTGCTCCATCCGGAAAGAGACGGGACGGCCCATCTCCCCGGCCGCCATCACGCTGTCCGCGCGGATCCCGATCACGAACATCTCCCCGAAGTTGAACTCATCCCCCGGCGGGATGAAATCCCCGTTGACGCTGTTCCCCACGCTGTACAACGTATCGAGGCCGGTATCGGGGGGCGCCACATATCCGAACTCCCAGAAGACCGTGTCGTTTATAAAGGGTTTGGGGTCGGTCTGGGTCAGCTCCCCGAAAAGCAGATACGTCGTCGCGGAGTCGGTAACAGCGAGCGTCCCGGAACCCGCGGCCAGGTCGAAACCCCCGTTGACCGCCGGACCGCCGGTCATCAGCAGGCGGTAGGAATTGACGCTCCCGACCGTGACCGTCGGGGGACCATCGATCCAGACCCGCACCGTCGGCGCCGGCGATCCGGTGCCGTGGCAGGTACATCCCGAGCCGCCCGTTTTCTGTGTGGTGCCGGACATTCCCGTCGAGTGTAAAATGTCGAAACCGGTGAAAAAGCCGTATATCACCACGAGGGAAAACGCGACGATGCGGTGCAGGCAGGGGGAGCCGGAGACCGTGCGCGCGGGCGATATCCGGAAAATTACCAGGCCGTTCCGGAACGCAGTATCGCGACGAGGATATACCCCGCCACGAGCGAGGCGATGATGACGATGCGGATGCGGGTATCGGCGGACATGAATGTCTGAATGTAATGAAAAAGGGGATTTTTGACAAATGTGGAGACTTTCCGGTTGCAGAGGATTTCCAGTTGCAAAGGTTCGACAAGCTCTTTATCTTAGGAACGTTTTTCACCGCCCCCAAACAAGAAAGGATCAGAGCATGTCCATGCGTATCCCGGTGTCCCTCCTCACGATGATCGTCCTGGCGCTGGTCTCCATCGCTCCGGCCCGGGCATTACAGAACCCCGGCGGATCCGGCGATACCACCAGGGCCGATTCCACCAAGAAGAAAGACGCCGCGTGGGACGTCTCGGCCCATCACGGGCCCTTCACCGACATCGAGTTCGAAACCGATGAGGGCACATGGATTTCAGTGGATGTCAGTCCCGACGGCGGGACTGTGGTGTTCGACCTCCTGGGAGACATCTACTCGGTGCCGATCGGCGGCGGGAACGCCGCGCCCCTCTCGGGCGGTCCCGCCTATGAAACACAGCCGCGGTACAGCCCGGACGGCAGGAAGATTTCCTTCACCAGCGACCGGGACGGCGTGGAAAACATCTGGATCATGAACGCGGACGGATCCGGCCCGAAACAGCTGACGAAAGAAAAGGAACGGCAGCTCAACAACGCCGTCTGGTCTCCCGACGGTCAGTATATCGTGGCCAGGAAACACTACCGGAATACGCGTTCCCTGGGCGCCGGCGAGATGTGGATGTACCACATCGGGGGCGGCGACGGGCTGCAGCTCACCAAGCGCCGCAACTGGGAACAGGACGCCGGGGAACCCGCCATCTCCCCCGATGGGCGGTATGTCTATTACAGCGAGGACGTGAGCCCGGGAGGGGGATTCCAGTACAACAAGGACCCCTACGGCGTGATCTACGTGATCCAGCGCCTGGACACCGAGACGGGAAAAACCGAGAGGTTCATCGATGATGAGGGCGGGTCGGCGCGTCCCCAACCCTCCCCGGACGGCAGGACGATCGCCTTCGTGCGGCGCGTGGGACTGAAGACCGTCCTGTTCCTGCACGACAACGGGAGCGGGATCGACACGCCGGTTTATGACGGCCTGAACCGCGATGCCCAGGAGACATGGTCCATTTTCGGCGTCCACCCGGGCTTCTCCTGGACGCCCGACGGCAAATCGATCGTCATCTCGGCCGGAGGGCACATACGGAAAATCGATCTTTCCACACGTGCGGTGACGGACATCCCGTTCCGGGCGAGCGTCAGGCAGTCGATCACCGACGCGGTGCTGACCCCGCAGGAGGTTTCCCCCGAACGATTCGACGTCAAAATGCTCCGTTTCACGACGGTTTCCCCCGACGGGAAATCGGTCATCTATACGGCCCTCGGTAAACTCTACATCAAAAATCTCCCCTCGGGGGAACCGCGGAGGGTCACCGGCGACGCGATGAATTTTGAACTCTTCCCCTCATTCTCCAGGGACGGCCGGTGGATCGTGTACGCGACCTGGAACGACTCCGAACGCGGCGCGATCCGGAAGGTCCGGCCCGACGGGTCCTCCCCGAAAAATCTCACTACCCGGCCGGGCCATTACGTCGAGCCGAAATTTTCACCCGACGGGTCCCGGATCGTCTACCGGCGCACCGGCGGCGACAACCTGCGCGGCACGGCGTATTCGCGGGAGACCGGCATCTACTGGATGTCTTCCGATGGAGGCCCGTCGAACCTGATCACCGAGGAGGGCTCCGAACCCGCGTTCACGCCCTCAGGGAACCGCGTCTACCTTTCGGCGCAGGAGGGGGACAAGAACGCGCTCATCAGCATCGGCCTTTACGGCCAGGACCGGCGGGTTCACTTCACATCGGAAAACGCGGCGGAGTTTCTTCCCTCCCCCGACGACCGCTGGATGGCCGTGATCGAACGGTTCAACGTGTACGTCTCCGTGTTCCCTAAAACCGGGAAGCCGGTCCAGATCGGTCCGTCTGAATCCGAATACCCCCTGAAGAAGGTATCGCGCGACGCGGGGTACTACCTCAACTGGTCCTCGGACAGCAGGCGCCTGTACTGGTCCCTCGGTCCGACGCTCTATTCGAGGGATCTGACCAGGACCTTCAGTTTCATCGCCGGCGCGGCTGACAGCATCGACGACGCCCCGGACACAGTCGGGACCCCCATCGGGTTTTCCGCCCCCACCGACGCCCCGACCGGGTCGATCGCGCTGACGGGGGCGACCCTCATCACGATGAAGGGCGACGAAGTCCTGAACGACGCCACGATCGTGGTGGAACGGAACCGTATCACGGCGGTCGGCCCGCGCGGTTCGGTCGGTGTCCCCGCCGGCGCGAAAGTCGTGGACGTGGCGGG
>DATEDB010000125.1:0-7428 GCA_035286625.1 Bacteroidota bacterium | reverse complement strand
GGGGAGGCGGTCGGCCGGATCTACGCCATGAAAGGGCGGCCCCCGTCAATGCCGAGTCTCATTCTGGTGGGTTCGGCGGCGATGGTTGAACGGTTTGTCGCCGGCATCCCCCCGGTCGCCCGCACGCTGATGGACAGGTTCTGGCCGGGGCCGCTGACGCTTCTTTTCAGGTCCACCGGGACGGTGCCCGGCGCGCTCACAGCCGGGACCGGGAGGATCGGTATACGGTTTCCCGCGCATGAATTCTGCGCCAGGCTGGCCGAACGATGCGACGACGCGATCGTCTCCACCTCGGCGAATGTGTCGGGAATGCCGCCCCCCGCCGAACCGGCTGACATCTTCAGGCAATTCGCTTCTTCTGTAGACCTGGTGGTGAACGCCGGGAAACTGGTCTCCCGACCCTCGACGGTCGCCGACATTTCCGGCGGCGTGCTGGTCGTCTTGCGGGAGGGGGTGATTTCCGGCGGCATCCTGGCGTCCGCCCTGGTTCCCGTCCCTTGATAATCGGACCGGAAAACTGTACATTAAATGTCACTTTCTCTTACATTGATCTGATTTCGGCTGATTCCGCGCCCGTAGCTCAGATGGATAGAGCGACAGCCTCCGGAGCTGTAGGTCGCGCGTTCGAATCGCGCCGGGCGTACCACCAACCAAAGGAACATCGACGTGTTAAATCCGAAAAAAAAGATCGTCAAAAAAGAACTCAAACAGGACACCCTGCTCACGACGTTTGCAAGGACCGAGGGGTTCTATTATGAACACAAGAAGTATGTCAATTACGCGCTGACCGCCCTGGTGATCGCTGCCATCGCGCTTGTCATTTTTATCAACAACAGGCGCACGAACAACGCGAAAGCGAGCCTCGAACTCGGCAGGGTGATGTCGATCCTGGACGCGAATCCCGCCGATCCTGCCGCGGTGACCATGGCGATCGAGGGACGCCCGGAGCAGGGCATCGCCGGTCTCAGGAAAATCGTTGAGAACTACGGGGGAACCGACGCCGGTAACCTCGCGAAGTATTACCTCGGGAATGCGTACTGCCTGGCCGGGGCGTACCCGGAGGCGATCGAAAGTTACCGGGATTTTTCGGGCGACGATCCGCTCCTCGTTTCCGGTGCGAAATCGGGGGAGGGAGCGTCACTCGAGGCCCTGAAACAGTATGACGAGGCGGCGAAGGCGTTCGAGTCCGCCGCTAAATCCGATCCCCGCGGGATTTCCGCTCCTGAACATCTCAACTCGGCGGCCCGGTGTTTCGCCCTCGCTGGAAAACAGGAGGAAGCCCTGCGCCTCCTGCGGAAACTCAAGGAAGAGTACCCGACTTCCACGTTCGCCCGGGAGGCCGATCGGGCGATCACCCGGATCACACTCTGATCGTCCGGCTTCCCGTGCCCGTGTGAGTCCCGGACCGTCTCCGCGTGCGGGGGCCGCCGGGGACCTTACCGGGTCCGGAACCGCCTCCTGTGCCATGGCTCCCCGGATCGCCGACCGATGCTGAAGCTGCGGAAAAATCTCGTCAGGGACATCATGCAGATCGCGACCCCCGCGATCACGGGCCTTTCCTCCCAGATGGTGGTTTCGGTCGTCAACACCGCCATGGTCGGGAGGCTCGAAAACACCGAAGTTCTGCTCGCGGCGATGGGGTTGGGCTTTCTCGGGAGCTGGGCGATCGCAAGCCTGTTCTCGAGCCTGAGCACCGGCACTCACGTGTATGTCGCCCGGCGGCACGGGGAGGGAAATCACCGCGGGGTGGGGGCGGTGCTGAACAATTCCCTCGTCATCTGCGCCTTGCTCGGAGTCGTCTTCGGTTGTATCGGGTATTATTTCTCTTTTGACATCATCAACTTCTTTTCCGCTGACGCCGCCGTGGCGAGGGCGGGGGGGGAGTACATGAAATACCAGTTTCTCGGCTTTCCCTTTTTCCTCCTGATCGTCTCCTATCGCGGTTTTTTCTTCGGTATCGGCCATACCAAGATTTTCATGTTTTCAGCCATCATCGTGAACGTCTTCAATATCTTTTTTAATTACCTTTTCATTTTCGGCTCCCTCGGATTTCCCCGAATGGAGCTCGCGGGGGCCGGTTTGGGCTACTCCCTGAGCATGGCCCTCGGCTGGATCTTCTTCGTTTTTGTAACTTTTCTGGGGGAATATCGAAAAAAGTATCAGTACTACTCTCATTTTTCGATTTCGAAGGAAACGATATCTCAGATCGTCAAAATCTCCGTCCCCGTTTCATTGCAGAACATCCTGATCCTGCTCGGATTCCTTTCGTTCGTCGCCATCACCGGCTGGATCGGGACGATCGACCAGGCGGCGACGAACGTGGTGACGTCGGCGATTTTCATCTCCCTGATGCCCGCGTTCGGTTTCGGGATCGCCGCGCAAACCCTCGTGGGGCAATCCCTGGGAAAGGGTGATGTGAGGACTGCGCACGCCTACGGGTTTGAAACCGCCAAGCTGGGGACGATCTTCACCTTCACCGTCGGCCTGGTGTTCTGCATCGTGCCGGACCTGGTCCTCGGTGTGATCACCACAAACGCGGGCGTCATCGAGGTGGCCCGTCCCATCCTCAGGATCGCGGGTGTCGCCCAGATATTCTATGCCTCGGGCATCATCTTTGCCAACGCGCTCCAGGCCGGCGGGGCGACGGTGTACGTCATGTGGGTCGAAATCCTCACTCACTGGATCATCTTCCTGCCCCTGACATACCTGTTCGGGATCGTACTCGGATGGGGCGTAACCGGGGCTTGGCTGGCTCTGCCGGTCTACATCCTCGCGTACTCGACGATGAATTTCATGAAATTCAGGTCCACGGGCTGGATCCGGACCAAACTCTGATGCGCCGGGACATGACCCAGAGAACATCGGGCATAAAAAAATTCCTCCTCCTCTCGCTGAGCGCCCTGCTGTTCCTGGCGAAATTCATCGGGGACGTCGTGGTGTCCAAGCTGGACATCGAGATGGGGATGCTGACCGTGCTGCAGGTCGTCCTCACGGCTGGCGCGTTCGTCTGCCTCTACCTGTACATTGAAAAGGTCTGGCGGAGGGACCGGAACGTCGTCAGGAAGATGGGCTTCGCGCTGGTCCTCACCCTCGTGGTCGGCCTCGCGGGGTTGATCCTCTACACGATCTCCTCCACGGGTTTCGACATCAAGAACGAGTACGCCCTGCCTCAGGGTTTCGAGTCCATCGTGTTCGCGAACCTCTACGCGGTGGTGTTCGGGACCACCGCGCTGTTCGTCCTCCTGACGGTCCGGGACATCATCATGTCGAAAAGACGGAAGGAGACGAAGCGGAATTTCCGGATATTTCTCCTGGTGTTCCTCGGGGCGATCGTCGTAACGCTGCCCTACCGCCCGTTCGAATCGGGCCCGGTGATTTCGGTCAGTTTCACCCTCCTCATTTTCGCGATCCTGATGAATTCGTTCAGGCTGTCCTGGATCGTGTATCTCACCAAGCGGGAAAAGCTCATCGCGATGAGTTTCAGCTTCATTCTGTTTGTCCTGTATATCCCCATCTACGTGACCTCCGTCGGGGAATCGTCGCTGATCGCCCAGTCGCTCTCCTACTATTCGAGGCAGCTGGCCACCTTCATCTCGGGGACGACGCTGTTCGCGGCGACGTACTTCGGGATGACGTTCGTCACCACGCTGTTCCACCTGCCGACCGCGGAGGCGTTCGACCGCAAGAACATCGAGGTCCTCTCGCTCCACAACCTGGGAAAACTCATCACCAGGGTCTTCGATTTTCAAGAGCTCACGGACCTGGTCACGAGGATGACCCTGGAGGTCTGCGAGGCCGAAAGCGCGTGGCTGGAGGTCCGCGATGAGGAGGGACCGTCCCGCGGGATGGGCCGCGCGGCGGAAAACCCGGAGTCGTCGCCGGTGCGGACCGTATCGCTCCAGAACATCGACATTCAGGACATCGGGGCGATCGTGGGATTCGACAACGGGGCCATCCGCCGGATGGTCAGCGAAACCCGCAGGCCGGTCGTGATCGACCAGGTGGCGGGGGACGACCGGACGAAGCACGTGAAGATCATCGCCGGGAAGATCAACTCGATGGCGATCGTCCCGCTGGTGTCGCACGACGACGTGATCGGAATCCTGTACGCCACAAAGACCATGGAATTCGGTTTCGACAGGGAGGACGCGGACGTGCTTTCGGCCTTCGCCGATCAGGTGAGCATCGCGCTCGAAAATTCACGACTCATCGGGAAATCCCTCGAACGGGAACGGCTGATGCGCGAGCTGCTCCTGGCGCAGGAAATGCAGAGAAAGCTCCTTCCGCAGGAACTTCCCTCGCTTCCACAGGTCGAAATCGAGGCGCTTTCCACGCCGGCTTTTGAGGTTGGCGGGGATTATTACGATTTTACCATGCTCGACGACGAGCATCTGGGGGTCATCGTCGGGGATGTGTCGGGCAAGGGGGTGTCGGCGGCGCTGTTCATGGCGGAGATGAAGGGCATCTTCCTCTCCCTGAGCAGGCGGCACACCTCGCCGCGCGACTTCCTCTCGGAGGCCCACTCATCGCTCCTCGGGACGATGGACCGCCGGACGTTCATCAGCCTGATATACGCGATCGTGGACCTGCGGACCGGGGTGATGAGGGTGGCGCGCGCCGGCCACTGCCCGATGATTTTCCGCTCCGGCGGCATGACACGGTTCGTCAAGCCGACCGGCCTCGGGGTGGGGATGGGGTCGAAGGAATTTTTCTCGCGGACGATCACCGAGGACGAAATCCGCATGTCGTCGGGGGACGTCGCGGTGTTCTACACCGACGGGGTGACCGAAGCCCGTCAGGAGAACGGAGAAGAATTCGGTTACCGGAAACTGGAGGAGATCGTCGCCCGGTCCGGCGCCGGAAGCGCGCTTGACATCCGGGACAGGATTGTCCTCGCGGTGGACACCCATTTGGGTCACAAACCCCCCGACGACGACCTCACCATCGTCGTCCTGAAGTGGCTCAGCGAACACACTCATCCATAAGGAATCTTGCACCATCACCAGGGGAACTGATATGAGCACATTCAAAATCGAACAGAGGGAGAACAACGCCATCAACGTACTGGACCTCAAGGGATACCTTGACGCCCATACGGCTCCCGAACTGGAGAAAATGTTTCAATCGTTGATCGATAATAACAGGTTCCGGATCATCGTCAATTGCCGGGACCTCACATACATCAGCAGCGCGGGACTCGGGGTCTTCATGGCCTACATCGAGGATGTCCGGAAGAACAGGGGGGACATCAAACTGTCGAACATGTCGGCCAAGGTGTTCAACGTCTTTGACCTCCTCGGGTTCCCCCTCCTCTACGAGATCACCACCGACGAGGCTGAGGCCGTGCGGAAGTTCCAGAATCCGAAGTAACAGGCGGGACGGGACGTCCATCCAATGACCACGGGAAAGAAACATACCGGCATGCGTCTGACCATCAAGAGCCGCACCGACAGGCTTCGTGAGGTGCGGGAATTCGTTTCCGCGCGCGCCCGGGACGCCGGGTTTGGTGACGACGTCGTGGATGCGATCACCCTCTGCTGCGATGAGGCCTGCACGAACGTGATCATGCATTCCTATGCCAACGCCCCGGACAGGGAAATCGGCATCCGCATCATCCCCCGCGACCGGGAGATCGAGATCGTCATCACCCACGACGGCGCGTCGTTCGACCCCGAGGCGATCAAGTCCCCCGACATGAGGGAATATCTCAGCCAGTACCGCCGGGGAGGGCTCGGTCTCCACCTGATCCGATCCCTGATGGACAAGGTCTTCTATACAGAGGGAAACGGATCCAGGCGCGAAGTGCATCTCGTCAAGTACCACTCATCGGCGTAACCCCACTCCCGCGGGAATGAAAGTCCGAAAGAAAAAACTCCCACCGCCGCACGACCCGGAATTCGAACGGCGATTCGATTTCCACTCCCTGTTCGAATTCAGTTCCATCATCAACGGCTCCACCGACCTGTCCTTCATCCTGGGGCACCTCCTGCTCACGATCATGGGGAAAATTCTCGCTCTGAGGGGGATGGTCCTCCTGGGCGGCGAGGATACCTCGTTCAGGGTCCGGACCGTGCGAGGGCTGAAGCCCGACCTGATCGGATCTGAATTCGTCATCAGGAAAATCCCCCGGAAAATCACTTCCGTCGCCTCCTCCGGCGCGAAGCGCTCACCCTGGATGAAATATTTCCGATCGCACGGACTCGAGACCATCATCCCGATGACCGAGGGCGACCGGATCGTGGGCCTGGTGGGTTTCGCTCCCAGCCAGGTCCGCGACGCATTCACGACGGGGCAGAAGGAGTACCTCACATCGCTGGCGAACATCGCCGCCACATCGATCGTGAGGGCCACCGCCTACCGGGAGGTGGACGTGGCGAACCGCGAACTGAACCGGAAAATCCAGGAACTCAACACCCTGTTCGAACTGAGCAAGGAGCTGAACGCCGTGCTCGACCCGGAACGGATGGTGAAGCTCCTGATGTTTTCGGTGATGGGGCAGATCGGGGCCCATAAATGCTTCCTGTCGCTGCGACGCGGGGAGTCGATGGTGCATGTTCTGAACCGGGTCGACGGGGAGATCCCGGCCGCCCTGAGCCCCTATTTCCTCGGACTCGGCGAACCCCGGATCGTGGACACGCTCACCAGGCCGGCGGACCGCCCCGCCCGGAAACTCCTCGCCGGGTTGGGGATCGAGGCGGTGATCCCGTTGCGATCGCAGAACGAACTCAAGGGCGTCTTCGGGGTGGGGGGGAGGATGAACGACCGGCCCTATTCCCGGACGGATATGGAATTCCTCTCGTCGTTGGGGAACCTGGCAGTGATCGCCCTGGACAATGCGAGGCTCTTCCGGGAAGCGCTGGAGAAACAGAAACTCGAAGACGAACTGCTCATCGCCAGGGAGATTCAGCAGGCGCTCCTTCCGGCCGCCCTCCCGAATCTGGGGGGCTACAGCATGGCCGCGGCGAACATTTCGTCGAGGCAGGTGGGCGGGGATTACTACGACGTGATCCCGCTCGGGGGCGACAGATGGGTCGTCGCCATCGGCGACGTGTCCGGGAAGGGGACCCCTGCCTCACTGCTGATGGCGAGCCTCCAGGCGTCGATCAGGGCCCTCGTGCCGCTGGAGATGAGCCTTTCGGACCTGACCCGGAGGGTCAACGACCTCATGGTCCAGAACACCAGCCAGGGAAGGTTCATCACATTCTTCTGGGGCATCCTCGACCAGGCGCGCTCGACGTTCACGTATGTGAACGCCGGGCATAACCCGCCGGTGCTCTGCCGGGCGGGGGGGACGCTGGAACGTCTCGAAGCGGGGGGACTGATCCTGGGCGTCATGCGGGCGGGCGGGCCCTACGAGCAGGCGACCGTGGAATTCTTCCCGGGCGACACCCTCTGCCTCTACACCGACGGCGTGAGCGAGGCGATGAA
>DATEDB010000124.1:0-5607 GCA_035286625.1 Bacteroidota bacterium | reverse complement strand
CTGGGGGGGTACTCTTCCCTCCCCGGAGTACGACGACGGTATGGTTTCGCCGGGCGGGCGGTGTCTTTCAGCCACGGGTTTCCTCGAGCGCTTTCATGAACATTTTCATATCCTCCCATGTCGGTTTTTTCCACTCCGGGTTCCGGAGGAGCGCGGCCGGGTGGTAGGTCACAATCAGTTTGATGCCGTGAAAATCGTGCATCCTTCCCCGCATGGCGGCGAGGCCGTCGGCCGTCTGCAGGATCCACTGCGCCGCCGTGCGCCCGAGGCAGATGATGAACTTCGGCTTCACCAGCTCGATCTGTTTCATCAGGTACGGGGTGCAGGTCTCTTCCTCCGCCGGCATGGGGGCCCGGTTGTTGGGGGGCCTGCACTTGACGATGTTGCAGATGTAGACGTCTTCGCGCTTCATTCCCGTCGCCCCGATGATTTTATTCAGGAGCTGGCCCGCGCGGCCCACGAAGGGTTCTCCCTTCGCGTCTTCGTCGGCGCCGGGTCCCTCCCCGATGAACATGACCTCTGCGCGCGGGTTTCCCACGCCGAACACGAATTTCATCCGCGTGGCGCCGAGGGCGCACTTGGTGCACTGGCAGATCGCCCCGTTGAGTTCCTCCAGGGTCGCGGACGTCACCCATGGTTCATCGGGATATGAGAAGACGGACGCCTCCGCCTCTTCGCGTTCCCCCGGCGACACGGCGGCGCGCGCACCGGAATTGTTCGGGGCCGGAAGTTTCGCGCCTGAGGGCGCGATGATCATGTCGCCGAAGAGGTCCTGCTGCTGCATCAGGAATTGCCGGGTCTGGTTGAGGAGATCGGTCAGTTCGTTGTGATCCCTGGTGGCCACGGGTCGCAATGAAGTATAGAAAATTATTGGATAAAGATGCAATGGAGCGACGTCCCCGGCCGGGGACGGGATCAGTGTGGGGCGCGACGCCCCGGTCCTGCGGTCCGACCCCGTTGTCCCCCCCCCGGCCGGCGCTTTTTCACTGTTCGGCGTTTCCCGGGGGAACTTCGTCCCCCGGAAGCCTTTTTTCCCCGGATCAGCCGGCCGAGTCGGTCGAGCAGTTCGTTGGCGACATCGAATTTCGGGAGTTTGGGGAGTTTTTCTTTTTTCCCGCTCTTCCAGAGGAACGTCACCGAGTTCGTGTCGCCCCCGAATTCGGAGCCTTTCCTGGTGGGGTTGTTGAGCACGAGGAGATCGACCCCCTTCTCCCTCAGTTTTTTCCGCGCGTTTCGCAATTCGTCGTGCGTTTCCAGCGCGAAGCCCACCACCGGGCAGCGTGAACCTTTCCCGGCGATGGCCTTGAGGATGTCCTTCGTCTGCACCAGGGAGAGCGTCAATCCGCCGCCTGCGGATGCCGATTTTGTTATTTTTTTACGGGAAAATATTCCGGGGGTGAAATCCGCCACCGCCGCCGCCATCACAATGCCGTCGGATCCGGCGCGGAATTTCATGACGGCCCGTTCCATCTCCGCGGCCGATTCGACGTCGAGGCGGGTGACGCCCCTCGGGGTCGGCAGCGATACCGGGCCGGCGACGAGCGACACCAGTGCTCCCCGGCGCGCAGCCGCGGAGGCGACCGCGAAACCCATCTTTCCGGACGACCTGTTCCCGATATACCGCACGGGGTCTATGGCCTCCCGGGTGGGGCCGGCGGTGACGAGCAGTCTCATCCCCTCAAGGTCGCGGCGCGTGCCGCTGAGGATCCGTCCGGCTATGTCGGCGATGTGCGCGATGTCGGGGAGTCGTCCGGGACCGGACAGGCCGCTGGCGAGCTCGCCCTCGTCCGGTGGAAGGATTTCGTACCCGGTGGCCCGCAGGATCGAAAGGTTCGCCTGGGTCGCGGGGTGTTCCCACATGTCGTGGTCCATCGCGGGGCAGACGAGGATGTCCTTCCGGTAGGCGAGCGCGAGCGTCGAAACGGCGTCGTCGGCGATCCCGTGGGCCAGTCGGGCGATCACGTTCGCGGTTGCGGGTGCGATGACCATCATGTCCCCCCACCTCGCGAGGTCGATATGCCATGTCCCGGTCGTGTGACCGGATCCGGATGCGGGGAAGGTCCCCACGATCACCTCCGATCCCGAGAGGGTCGACAGCGTCAGGGGGGTGACGAACTCCCGGGCCGATTCGGTCATCAGCGCCCTGACGGCCGCGCCGCGTTTCACGAACTCCCTCACCAGGAGAGGAATCTTGTAGGCGGCGATGCCCCCGGTGACGCCGATGAGAATCTGTCGCTTCTTCAGCATGGCTGGTGGCGGAAGGCCGGCGTCATGGGGTCGTCGGCGGGACGTCCTCTTCCTTGTAGCGGTAGTTGATCTTCCTCCCGAGGAGTTCGCGGATCGCGATCTCCGTGGGTTTGGGGCGCTGTTCGAACTCCTTCGCCACCAGGATCTGGTCCGGGTTCGTCTGGGGCTGTTCGGTTTCCTCCTCGGGTTCGAAGATCCGGGACTGGAGCATTTCGATCCGCTGGTTGAATTCGATCTTCATCTCCTCGTTGATCTGCCGGGCTCGCTTGAGGAGCACGACGATCGCCTCGTAGATGTTCTCGGCGCTCTTTGTGATCTGCTCGATGTCGAGCGGTCTGATGGGCATGTGCTGTTACTCCTTGACGTTGTCCTGTTGTTTTTTCGATTCAATCAGCGCGTTCCGCACGATGGCGTCGACCTTTTCGACAGCCTCGGCAAGCACGTCGTTCACCACCTGGTGGTCGAAATGCCGCGCCTGTTCCATTTCCATGGGGACCCGCTCGAGACGCCTGACGAGGGCGTCCCGGTCCTCCGTGCGCCTGCCCTGCAGTCTCGTCAGGAGGCTTTCGGTGTCCGGCGGTTTCACGAAGATGAGCACCGCCGTGTGGCCGTACAATTTCTTGATCGAAAGCGCCCCCTTCACGTCGACGTCGAAGAGCATCGAACGTCCGGCGTTCAGGCCCGCGTCCACTTCCCGGCGCAGCGTTCCGTACAGCTGGCCGAAGATCTCCTCGTACTCGACGAGCTGTTTCCCGAGGATCAGCAGTTCGAATTCGGAACGCCCCAGGAAATGGTAGTCCGCCCCGTCGACTTCGTACTCCCGTTTGGGCCTGGTGGTGGCTGACACCGAAAACACCAGGGCGGGATGCCGCTTCAGGATCTCGCCCGCGATGGTGGTCTTGCCGCCCCCGCTGGGGGCGGAAATCACAATAAGTTTACCGTTCGGCATCCGGCGCGGCTATTCAATGTTCTGGAGCTGTTCGCGGATCTTCTCCAGCTCCTCTTTCACCACGACGACGTCCTGGGCGATCGCGGCATCGTTCGCCTTGGAACCCATCGTGTTGACCTCGCGGTTCATTTCCTGGACGAGGAAATTCAATTTCCGTCCGGGTGACTCTCCGGAGTCCATCGTCTCCATGAAGAATGTCAGGTGACTGTTGAATCGCACGACTTCCTCCGTCATGTCCAGCCGGTCGGCGTAGATCGCCAGTTCGAGTTCGAGGCGGTTCGCGTCGATGACCGAACGGTCCTCGAGCAGTTCGGCGAGCCTTGCACGCAGCCTGTCCTTTTCCGCCGGAACGCGGGTGGACGACCGTTTCCCGATCCCGTCGATTTTTTTCCCGATGAACCGAAGCCGCGCCAGCAGGTCTTTTTTCAATTCGGCCCCCTCCTTTGCGCGCATGCGGACGGTGTCGTCGAGAGCCCTGCCGAGAGCCTTCTGCGTCAGAGACCACTGCGCCTCGCCGATTTCACCGGAACCGTCGGCCTCAAGCACCTCGGGAAATTTAAGCAGGTGATCGAGGGTGACCTCGCCGGTGAGCTTCGCGCTCTTCCGGAGACCGGTCAGCAGGCGCAAGTACGCTTTCACAGCCGCTTCGTTCACCCTGAGCGGCATGTCATCGTCGTTGGGTCGCGTCAGGCTGATCGTGACGTTGATCTTTCCCCTCTGCAGTTTTTTCCTGACGATCTCCTTGATGTCGTTCTCCCGCACAGAGAGCGATGCGGGCATCCTGGTCGCCACTTCCAGGTAACGGCTGTTGACCGTGCGGATTTCAGCGACCACGGTCGTGCGGTTTTTCGATACCTCACCGCGTCCGTAGCCTGTCATGCTCGAAATCATCGAAAAACGAAGTCTTTTTGGGGGAATGAATCATATATAGTACGAAATAATCGCGCGATGGTCAAGGAGTCAAATTCACTAAAACCGGGGTTTCACGACCGTTCCATTGGGAATCCGGCCCGGATTCGATATATTTCCGGGAACGACTCTCCGGCTCCCGCCGATGATCTCTCATTATTTCACGCTCAAGGCCCTCTGCGGCGAACTCCGGGAGGATTTCCTCGGGGCAGTCCTCGTGGAGGCGTACACGCAGGTGAAGGACGAGATGTCGATGACCCTCGAAACCGCCGGGGGCGGGACCCGGACCTTCACCATATGCGTCGGAGCCGGCACTGACGTTGTGTTCTTGCGCGAGGGCAGGAGCAGGGCGAAGCGGAACTCCGCCGATATTTTCCCCGGGATCTTCGGCGCGGAGATTTCCGGCCTCGGCATCGACGACTTCAGCAGGGTCGTGACCGTGGCCGCCGGACCTGACCGGGTGAAGATCCATCTCTTCGGGAGCGCGGTGAGCAACGTGTTCCTCGTCGACGGGTCGGACACGGTGGTGTCGTCGCTCAAACGCGGGCGGGAGCTGACCGGGCGGAGGTACGGGACGGCGAAAACCGGAAGGGAGGTGGTATCGACCGACGACGCGGACCGCCTGGCGGAGATTCTCGTGGAAAGCGGCGGGTCCCCGGTGAAGGCCCTGAAGGCCGCCTTCCCCTGGCTGGGAAAACTCTACGCGAACGAGCTCATGTTCCGCGCCGGATCGGCCGGATCCGACCGATCCGGCGGACCCGCACCCGGCGGTCCGGATTTCCCCCGGGCACTTCTCGAGGAACTGGACGGCATGCTCCGGGAAACCGGTCGTCCGTCGCCCTGCCACTACGCCGTCGATGGCCACCCGTCCCCGCTCATGAGCGTGGTCCGTCTCACGCATGTTCCGTCCCCCGCGCCGAAATATTTTTCCACAGTCAACGAAGCCGTGAGGGAAGCATTTTTCGTCCGGAGAAACCGGTCCGGGTTCGAAGAGGAAAAAGAACGACTGCTTGCCGCGGCGACCAGGGATCGCGAAAAATCCGCACGGTCACTCGTGCAGGCGACCTCGCGCGCCGCCGACGTTTCGGCGCCCGACGGCTACAGAAAGATCGGCACCCTCATCCTCACCCACCTGAACCGGATCAGAAAGGGACAGACCGAGGTGGATCTTCCGGGCGAACAGGGAGGCGAGACCGTGCGGGTCATGCTGGAGAGGTCGCTGACGCCCGCAGCGAACGCGAACCGGTATTTCGACAGGGCGAGGAAGGCCGAAAAGGCGCTGGAAGAAAGCAGAAGGAGGGTGTCGGAGTTGTCCGCGAAACTGGAGGAGATCGGCGTCTGGATCGCGGAGCTCGCCTCCTGCGCCGGACCCGCGGACCTGCGCCGGATAAATAAAAACCGCGCGGGCAGGAGTTCCCGGGGGCGCGTCGCGATCGAAACGCCCGGGGGGGAGCGGCTTCCCTTCAGGGTGTTCGCCGTCGGCGGGCACTACGAGGCGTGGG
>DATEDB010000123.1:0-2925 GCA_035286625.1 Bacteroidota bacterium | reverse complement strand
GTCGAGTTAACCGTGTAGGATACCACGTTCTGGTTGATGCTGTCACCGTCGCCCAGCACCGGCAGGTTCGCGAAGCCCAGCATATGTGTGGTGATCGGCATCTGTGTGTACGGCATGAAGATGCGCCAGGTATGGCCGTCCAGCTCATAGAGCGGGATGCCGAACCAGAACTTTCCCGTCGGATCGGTCCGCGTGTAATGGAGGTAATTACTCATCCCGCTGTCCTCGCGCGAGACCACCATGTCGGCATCTGCCAGGCTGTCTCCGGAGTCGTCGATGATATACCCCACGACCTGCGCCGCGGCCGCGATCAGTGTGAAATCGATCCCGGTGAAATTACCCGCGATGGTGAGGAACGTATCCTGTGGAACGACGGTATAGGGAGGCGGAACATCGTTGATCCTGACCTCCCAGGGATTGCCGGAGGTGTCCGAATCCATCTCGATGGTGTACTGACCCGATGAATCGGTGAGACCCTGCCAGAATGCCCCGGTCCCATCACCGCTGCTGGAGGCTTCGACCATGATATACTGCAGGTCGGCGCCGACGGGGCCGGACACCGTCCCGGAAATCGTGTACGCCGGAGATGCGAGGGGGTCCACTGACCCCCACACGCTCTGGCCGACGCCGTTGTTGGAAAATTTCAGAACGTACGCCTGGGGAGCCAGCCCAACGGGCATCGTCAACTGGATTGCACCGTTCACCAGGCCGTCCATATCGGGAGGCCCGTTGTATCCGATCGTATCCCCGTCCGTTTCGGTGAAGCTGAGCAACCGTCTGTCCGTCCCGGGATCGATGGCTTGGTTCGTATTTAAATCGATCCAAATTTCCCCTATGGCGGCCTCTCCCGCGGGAAGGTTGTAACTCCAGCTGACGACATCCCCCGAGGTCATCGTGAAATTCGTTGAGGATCCGTTGACGATGAGATTGGTGACCTGTGAGAGTGCGGGGGTGAAACTCAAGAGTAGGAGGAGGAGGGTGGTCAGCGCCATCGCATTTTTTTGCATGTACAATCCTTTCGATCGTGTGGGGTTCGGTGAATTATTCAAGAACAGATCGACGACCCTTCCCCCGTTCTGCCCCATGAAAATCACCGGGGGGATTGGCGGTGTGACGATCGCCGACAAATGTACACTATGCGGTCTCCAGATCCAAACTCACATGTACGATCAGCTCCACAAGGCGGAACATGTGTTCGAGGGGTAATTTCGTGGCTGTCGCCTTATTTCAGTCTGCTGACGAGCACGTCGAGCAATCGGGGGAGGACACGATACGTGTATGATTTTTCCACGCGCTCTTCGGGCTGGTGTGCGCCAAAGCCGTATGGCCCGGCGTTGATGACCGGCAGGTCCACCTTCGCGATGGTATCGAAATCGAGATGATACCCCCTACCCCATGCAGGCATCTCGGAGGTGAGTTCCCCGACGGTTCGCCGTATTTCCGGTTCGATCCGAAGATAGCTCATGTCTGATATATAGGGATAGAAATCCTCCACGGTGATGGCAACACCCGCGGCAATCGATCCCGCACCGGCTCCGGCGCCGACCGAAGCAATGGCATGGTCGAGTTCCCGCCGGAGAGCGCCCGCGTCCGGGGAGATGTAGGGGTAAAACGGGGGCAGGAACATGAGGACCACCACCGGGTCCCGTTCATCGAGCAGCGCGAGAACCCGCTCAACCAGGGCGAAACTTCTCTCGCGCACGTCCCCGGGCCGCTCCGGCGACATCATTTCGTCGCAGATCTCCCGGACCTTTTCCGTCCCGGCTTTGGAGACCGCGGCCTGGCGGATTTCGGACCAGGTCCGGGTTTTCACTTCCCAGATGATCCCCCCCGCCGGGATGTTCGCCGCGGACGCGTACGCCTCGAAATTTCTGTTGAGATCTCCCAGGTAGCCTCCGATCACGCTGTCGGAGATTTCCCTGAGTTGCAGCATGACCTGTGACGGCGTGTTTCCCGTGGAAAAAATATTGAAGTACGCCCACCCTGAAGGGGAGGTCATCACGTTATATTCTTCTTTGGCGTCTGCGACCTTGAGCGTCACCGGCGGCGGGGCCGCACCCGCCAGGCCGCTGCAACCGTCGATCGCCGTGATCAGGCGCGAAAGCAATCCCATGGCGCCGAACCCCCGGAAATATTCCCCCGCGTGCGTCTGGTAACCGCGCACGTAGACGCCGGCGAGCATTTTACCGATGGTGCCGTTCCACGCGTGGTATTCGGGGTCGCCGGGGTAACGTTCGGTCGTGTAATCCACATTGATCACGCCGAGAAAATCACACGGGGAGCCGCCTGTGAGCGCAACGGCCCCGGGGGATGTTCCCTCCTTCAACTCCCCAATAAACCCGGCAGCCTCCAGGATTCCCACCGATTCCACCTCCTCGTCACAGGTCGCCACGAAGAGCACCGAGACGGCGGGACGGGCGGGGCCGGCGTTCCAGTATTCCATGAGTTTCATCGCGACCGCGATGCCGGATTTCATATCCAGGCTCCCCCGACCGTACAGATATCCGTCGTCCCGGCCGCCGGCCGGTCCGGTGACCTGCCCTGGCGAGGAGGGCACCGTATCGAAATGTCCCATGAGGATGACCGTTTTCCGGGCCTCGCCCGGGAGGAACGCGAACACGTTTTTCCGGCCGTCGGGGATGTCCCGGAGGACGCACCGGATCTTCCGGGCCCCGAACCAGCGCCCGATCCATTCGGCGAGAAGGGTTTCGTTCCACGGGGATTTCCCCGGACCGCCCCGGGTCGGGCGGCCGGAGTCCGATCCGGATAGCGTGCGCGTGACGCTTTCGCGCCCGATCAGTTCTTTCGTGAGGGTTTCGGTTTCGGAAGGATCGATCATGTTTTCGGAGGGGGTCTTCATCGTCGCGACGTTTGAATAACGTCACAATATATCGTATTTTTTAGGTGATTTCAACAGATGATCGG
>DATEDB010000122.1:0-5303 GCA_035286625.1 Bacteroidota bacterium | reverse complement strand
TCCGAGCGAGGCGATCACGGCAGCGTTGACGCGGGCGACATTCGCACAGTAGGCGAAATTCATGGCATAGGGCTGGTCCCCGAAGTCTCTTCCATCCGCGGAGCGGACATCCTGATGCTGCCGGTCGTAATTCTCCACGGCTTCGCTCAATCGGACGGCCGGGTATCCCGCCCGGTGGAATGGTGTTTGATCCCCGCCCCTTAAAAACCGGTCACGACGGTAGATCATCTCCACCCTGAAAGCCGGGACATACCCTCCCGACAGGTCCGCAATATACCGCGCAAGGGATCGTGACGCGCCGTCGTTCTCAAGGCCGAGACTGATCCTGCGCCTGAGCGTTTCCCCCGTATCGAGTGGTGTAAGGGCCTCGGAGAACACGCGCACGTAGGTGCTTTCGATTCGCCCGTCGGTCCCGCGGATATTTCCCACGATGTCGTTGTTCAGTACCGCGTGGATGTTGAGCCCGCGCTCGCGCGCGTCGGCCGCCCACGCGGTCGAACCGAGCAGTCCCTGTTCCTCACCCGCGAAACAGGCGAAGATGACCGTCGAGTGGAACCGGTAGCCGCTCAGCACCCTCGCCAGTTCGAGCACCACCGCGGTCCCGCTGCCGTCGTCGTTGGCCCCGGGGGCGTCGGAGGTGCTGTCCATAACGTCGCTCGCCCTCGAGTCGTAGTGACCGCTGACCACGATGACGCGATCCGGAAGGCCGGGGCCTGATCGACCATCGGGATCCGTTGCCCCTCCGGCCCGTTCAGCAGTCCCGGGTGAAAGGGTCGCGATGATGTTGACTATTCCAGCGGGCCGGGGGATCCTCCCAGAGGGTTGCACTATTGTCCGGTGGTACTCCACCTTCATCCGACCTTCCGATTGTCCGGCGTATCTCTCGAATGTCTGTTTGATCCACCGGCGGGCGGCGCCGATGCCCCTCGCGGCGTCAGCGGTATCCGAAAGCGTGTGACGGGTACCGAATCCTGCCAGGGCGTTCACCGTTGCGCGGATGCTGTCAGCGGAGATCGCCGATACGATCTCACCGACGCGCGGATCGTTCGGAGGGATCTGGACGGCCATCGGGAGCGTCCAGACCGCAAAGCCGACAAACGTCAGAAGCAGGGGTCTCATCGTATTCCTCGCGCGGGAAATGGGGTTATGATCACAGGCGGGTCACCGTGTTTCGGAATCCGTCGCCTCGTCCCCGCAGCCGCAGTGATCATCATTTCTAGATTGCCTGAAACATTCGCGGCCCTCCCTGAAGGAGAAAAAGGCCAGGGCGGCGGCCCCCAGGTCATCCACGTACGCGGTGCCGGTCAATTCGTAGGCCGCGCTCGCGATGAGCAGTACGACCGACATGTACACGCAGACCGTGGTGCAGTGCGCGTCCGCGATGATGGCCGGGGAGTTGAGCGAGCGGCCGACGCGGGTCTTCGCCCGGATGAGTGCGAGCATTACTCCGATGGAGACGACCGAGATGATCACGCCGGCCAGTGTCGTATCGGGTCTGTGGGCGGTGAGGAGGTTGACGATGATCGAAGCGCACAGACCGGCGACGAGGGCGTAAAAGGCGAACCCGGTGACGCGGAGGGCGGTTTTTTCGAAACGGTCCCTCTGCCCGACGGGATTTTTCTGAATCCGCAACACCATGTGGGCGATGCCGAGGCCGGAGACCGCCTCGATGAAGCTGTCCGCCCCGAATCCGAAAAGCGAGAGGCTCTCGTCCGAGACCCCGAAATATATCGAGACGATTCCCTCGAGGATATTATAGACGATCGTGAAGACCGCCAGGGTGTAGGCTGTCCTGTAGAATTTATATGAGTCGGGATGCATCGCGGGAGGGTTTTTCTGTGCTGGGGGAAGTCGAAGGCGTCGGTCCGGTCACTTCTTTTCCCGGAAGTCCAGCGACAGGCTGTTGACGCAGTACCTCAGGCCGGTGGGCCGTGGCCCGTCGGGGAAGACGTGCCCGAGGTGCCCCTTGCAATTGCGGCAGACGATCTCGATTCTCCGCATTCGGTGGCTCCCGTCCTCTATCTCTTCGATCTTGTCCCGGTCGAGGGCGTCGTAAAAACTGGGCCATCCGGAACCCGAATCGAACTTGGCGGAGTCGGCAAACAGTTCCGCGCCGCAACCGGCGCAGACGTAGACACCCTTCGCCTCGTTGTGCAGGTACTTTCCCGTGAAGGGCGGCTCGGTGCCTTTCTCCCGGAGCACCCGGTACTGATCGGGGCTCAGCTTCTTCTTCCACTCTTCATCTTTCATGGTCTCACACGCGGATGGTATAATGTCACGATAATACGATCGGCTTGAAGCTGATCTTCTCGTCCAGCCGGCGGGCGTTGGTGATGACGAAATCCCCGTTTTCTTTCCGCAGGTGGTCCAGGATTTCATCGAGGAGGAACTCCGGCGCGGACGCGCTGAGTGTGATGCCGAGAGCGGAGACGCCCTCGAGCCACTCGTTTTTTATGTCGAGACAACTCTCGATGAGGTACGATGCCCTGCCTGTGGATTTAGCGGTTTCCACCAGGCGTTTCGAGTTTGAGCTGATCTCCGCGCCCACGACGAGGACCAGATCGGCGAGCCGCGAGAGTTCCTTTATGGAATCCTGGCGGTTCTGGGTGGCGTAGCAGATGTCGTCCTTCTTCTGCGTTTTCAGATTGGGGTATTTCTCCCTGATCCTGGCGATGATGCGGTCGACGTCGTCAACCGAGAGTGTGGTCTGCGTGAGGCAGGAAATTTTGTCGTTTGCGATTTTCAGCGCATCAACGTCTTCGATGCTCTCGACGACGTGCATCGGGACATAGCTCATCGTCCCTTTCGCCTCCACGTGGTCCGTGTGACAAATATAGATAATTGAATATCCCGCGCGGTGGTCCCTGATCGCCTCGGTGTGGACTTTCGAGACGAGCGGACAGACAGCGTCGAACACCCTCACACCCATCGCCTCGGCCTCTTCCTTGAGCCCCTTCGGGGAGCCGTGCGCGCTCAGGACAAGGTCACTTTCCGGGGGGACTTCGGCGATATCGTCCACGAACACGACCCCGCGTTTGACGAAATTTTGCACCACGTAATTGTTGTGGACGATCTTGTTCCTTACGTACACACGGGCGCCCTCGCCGCGGAGCTGGAGGAGATTTTCGACGGTTTCCACGGCGTAATCCACCCCGGCGCAGAACCCCCTGTATTTTCCCAGTATGACTTCCTGAAGCATCGGTTCACAAATGACGGTAGTATAATCAATTACGAGCACGGCGACGATACACTCAACTCTTCCCCAAGGGGAGGGGCCGCGTTGACAATGCCCCGCAGGTTGATTAATTTACACATTAAGAGTAGTGCTTGTCAAACATCGTCGGGCTGTCCCCGACGGAGAGAATCCCATGAAATCCTTTGCGCCAATCCTCCTCGCGTTGACTTTCCTTTCGTGTGCCGGGGATCCACCGGTGTCGGTACAGCCGGCCGGGAAGATTATCGCGTACGTCCACTGGGGTGATCAGCCCATAGCCGGCAGGCGGATCCAACTCGTTGAAACCGGCCAGAGCCTGTACACGGATTCCGCCGGCAGGGTGGAATTCATCACCGGTCCGGGAACATTCGTGGTCCGGGCCTACGGTATCAACCGCGGGGGGCCGGCGTACATCAGCGTCGACTTCGAAGCAGTCGTCCTGGGAGGTGATACCGCGTTCGTGGACATCGTCGATTGTCTTCCGTGCCTGTGACCGGTTGACGACCGACGGATCGCTCTTTTCAACCTCCGACGTACGGCTTCTCTTCGCGGCCCGCACGGTAAGACTTTTCGCCTACGGTTTCCTGTCGGTCATCCTCGCGCTCTATCTCGTCACGGTCGGGCTGACCGGGGAAGAAATCGGCGTCCTCTTCACGCTCACCCTCCTCGGGGACGCGGTCGTCTCGCTCTGGATCACCACCACCGCTGACAGGGTCAGCAGGAGAAAAATGCTTCTCCTCGGCGCGGCCCTGATGGCGGGCGCGGGCGCGGTGTTCGCCCTCTCATCGAACGTCCTGGTACTGGGCGCGGCGGCGATTGTGGGGGTGATCAGCCCGAGCGGGAAGGAGATCGGCCCGTTTCTTTCAATTGAGCAGGCGGCCCTCTCGGAACTCACCCCCGACGACCGGAGGACCGATCTGTTCGGCTGGTACAACCTGGCAGGGTCCGCCGGAACGGCCCTCGGGGCGCTTGCCGCCGGCGGCGCTGCGGCGGTACTCGCGGGATTAGCGCTGTCGGATGCGCAGATCTACCGCGTGCTGGTGTTCGCCTACGGCGGATGCGGCCTGGTTCTGATGATATTCTTTCTGAAACTCTCCCCGGCGGTCGAGACCACACCAATTGACCGGACAGCCCTGCGTGCACAGGCAATCACGCCTGCCCGGACAACCCCGATTGCGCGAACAATTCCTCCGGCCGGACAGGGCCCGAAAAAACTCATTTTAGGACTGCATCAATCCCGGGGAGTCGTCCTGAAAATGAGCATGCTCTTCAGTCTCGACGCATTTGCCGGCGGGTTCATCATCCAGAGCCTGATCGCATACTGGTTTTATCTGAAATTCGGCACGGGCGTGGAGGCGCTGGGAGGGATCTTTTTCGCGGCGAACCTTCTGGCGGCGGTCTCGGCGCTGGGGGCCTCGCGCATCGCGAAGAAGATCGGCCTCATCAATACGATGGTGTTCACGCACATCCCATCGAACGTACTGCTGATAATTGTACCGCTCGTGCCGACGCTTCCGCTGGCGGTGGGAGTGCTGCTGGTGAGGTTCGCCATATCTCAGATGGACGTCCCCACCCGGCAGTCGTACACGATGGCCGTGGTCTCGCCCGACGAACGTTCCGCGGCCTCGGGGGTGACAACCATCGCACGGTCGGTGGGGGCGAGCATTTCACCGGCGCTGGCCGGCGTCCTTCTGGCTTCGCCGGCCCTGTTGAGTTATCCCTTCTTCATCGCGGGGGGAGTGAAGATCGCCTACGACCTGCTGATGTACGCGGCATTCCGGAAGGTGAAACCGGTCGAGGAGATGGAACCCCCCGCCGCCTGAGGCCGGTGCTCACCACCGATCGCTCATCCCTGCCGGCATCTCCCCCGGCCTGTCGAAGATTTCTGGTTTTCCTACCGGAGAAGAATCAGCTTTCTCGTCGCACTGTACGACCGGCTCTCCCGGCCGCTCAACATCCGCACGAAGCAGACGTCGCTGACCGCAGGATTTCCGCGCTCATCAGTCCCGTCCCACGACAGACCGTACGTACCGGGCGCGAGGGTTTCAGAGATGAGGGTTTTCATCTTTTTCCCGTCGGCCGAGCGGAC
>DATEDB010000121.1:0-5718 GCA_035286625.1 Bacteroidota bacterium | reverse complement strand
GTCCCTGTTCTGAGCGATACGATCCAGCTCACGCAGGGGTGGAACCTGATCGGCTCGATCGGGTACCCGATCCCGAAATCGGCCGTCGCCCAGAGCGTCGGCGGGCTGGTATCGTCCAATTACTTCGCGTTCAACGGCGTGTCGGGTTACGGCGCGAGCGACACCCTCAAACCCGGAAGGGCCTACTGGGTCAAGGCATCAACGGCCGGCGACATCTTCCTCGACGTGAAATACACCGCCGGGACCGTACCTGTCGTCCCGCCTGAGGAGAGGAATCCCGATCCGGGTACGATGAACTCGATCGCGTTGTCGGGGACAGCCGGCGATGATGCTGTCTCACGGCTGTACTTCACGCCGGAGGTTCTCACCGAAGCCGAAGCCGCCGGTTTTGACCTCCCGCCCCTTCCACCCTCCGGCGCGTTCGACGTCAGGTTCGCTACGAACAGGTTCGTGGCATCAGTCAGTGGAGGTGAGATTCCAATCCTGCTGCAGGGTGCGGAACGCCCGATCAGGATCACGGCCTCCATCGTGTCGGGATCCTACGCCATCGTCGAAAAAACCGGCGGTGTGGTAACGGCCACGCATTCGCTGACCGACGGGGGCACATTCGTCATCGATGCCGCGCCGGGAAAGCGTTTCTCCATCATCGAAAGCGGCCTCCCTGCCGCCTTCGCGCTCGGGCAAAACTATCCGAACCCCTTCAACCCCACTACGACGTTGAGGTATTCCCTCCCGGTGGACGGCATTATTTCTCTCACCGTCTACAACATACTGGGAGAGCGGATCGCGGTCCCCATCCGGGCGGTCGCCACGACTGCGGGATACCATTCGGTCGATATCGACGCCTCTTCGTGGCCGACGGGGACCTACTTTGTGAGCTTCAACGTGAGCGGCAGCGACGGGCGCACGTTTACACAGGGACTGAAAATGCTCCTGGTACGGTAGGAAAGCATCCCGGGCGGGAGGTCCGGGGGAGGAAACGGAAAATCCGTCCGCCGGGAACACCGACGGACGGATTTATTTTATATGGTCACGTTCCCGGCGCGTATACCCGTATGGGTCCGGCCGCCGGTATGCCGGGGCGTTCAGGACATGTTTTGGATGAGGGCGTCCCCGAACTCCGACGTTTTCACCTCGGTGGCCCCTTCCATCAGGCGGGCGAAATCGTATGTGACCACGCCGGAGGCGATGGTTCTGTTCAACGAGCTGATGATCAAATCGGCGGCCTCGTTCCATCCAAGGTAGCGCAGCATCATTTCCCCGCTCAGGATCACCGATCCGGGATTTACCTTGTCGAGGTTGGCGTATTTCGGGGCGGTGCCGTGCGTGGCTTCGAAAACGGCGTGTCCGGTGATGAAGTTGATGTTGCCTCCCGGGGCGATGCCGATGCCTCCGACCTGCGCCGCCAGGGCATCGCTCAGGTAATCGCCGTTGAGGTTGAGCGTGGCGATGACGTCGAATTCCTGCGGCCTGGTGAGAACCTGCTGAAGGATGATGTCGGCGATGGCATCCTTCACGATGATCCTGCCGGCGGCCTCCGCGGTCTTCATCGAGTCATTGGCGGCCTTCTCGCCTTTTTCTTTTTTCTCCCTCTCCCACGCCGACCAGGTATAGACCGCATCGCCGAACTCCCTCTCGGCGATGTCGTACGCCCAATCGCGGAACGCCCCTTCTGTGAATTTCATGATGTTGCCCTTGTGGACGATCGTCACCGATTTCCGCTTCCGTTCAACCGCGTACCGGATCGCCGCCCTGACGAGCCTGGCGGTGCCGTGGTGCGACACCGGCTTGAACCCTATGCCGACCCGGACCGTTCCGTCCGGGTAACTCTCGCCGGTGAGGCGGTTCCATTCTGAGATCGTCTCCTGCTTGCCGAAACGAATTTTCCGGAACTGTTCCGGGAACTCGGTGGAGAGGAAATGCAGAATTTTCGACGAATCCGGGGTGCCCGCGGCAAACTCGATCCCCGCGTAAATGTCCTCGGTATTCTCCCTGAAGATCACCATGTCCACGGCATCCGGCGTTTTCACCGGCGAGGGGACGCCCTTGAAATACCGTACCGGCCGCAAACACACGTACAGGTCCAGAAGTTGCCTCAGCGCGACATTGAGAGAGCGGATACCGCCCCCGACCGGCGTGGTGAGCGGCCCCTTGATTCCCACGAGGTACTCCCGGAACATCTTTACGGTGTCGTCCGGGAGCCAGGTGTTGAACCGGTTGAACGCCTTCTCCCCGGCGTACACCTCCTTCCACACGATCGACCTGCCTTCCCCGTACGCCCTGGAGATCGCGGCGTCGAGGACCCGGCTTGAGGCGCGCCAGATGTCCGGCCCGATCCCGTCCCCCTCGATGAACGGGATTACCGGGTGGTGCGGGACATTCAGCTTCCCGTTGTGCATTCGTATTCTCTGGCCCTCCGTGACGGGGGGCGTGGCGACTGACGTCATTCTTTCACCTTCATGGTTGTGCGGGGACGGCCGATGGCCGCATCGCGTTGCGGATCTTTCTGCCGTACTCCGACATTTCTTTGTGTTTGTATTTTTTTAATTCAAGGACGAACCTGATCTTGTCGTCCGGGTACCTCGGCGTCACATGGAAATGAAAATGAAAAACGGATTGCCCGGCGGCGTGCCCGTTGTTCGAGAAGACGTTGAAACCCGGCGGATGGAGGGCTTCCACCACCGCCCGGGTGACCGTCCGGAGCGCGGCCGCAAGGCCCGCGAACTCCTCTTCGGGGACGTCGATAAACGTTTCCACGTGGCGGATCGGGAGGACCAGGACATGCCCGTAATGTATCGGACGGATGTCAAGAATCGACAGCGCATGTTCGTTCCTGAAAAGGATCTCGGCGGGGGTTTCGCCGCGGATAATGGAACAGAATTCGCAACGTGCCATCAGAGAGGGACGCGGATGAACGATTCAGGCCTTAACGATAGCAAAAATCCGTCCGAAATGCAAAGATTGACGCGATTGTGCAGTTGATTCTCACGCGGTCAATGCGTATATTGTGCCCGAAATTGACTCCCGATCCCGACACAATTTCACCGGAGAACCCATGAAAAACCTTCCCATCATCACACCCATCGCGGTCGTCTGGACATTTCTGATGGTCACCGGCTTTCAGTGCGGATCAGCCGAGTCCACCAGCGCGAAGCTCTACATGCAGCGCGAGGAGTGGGACGCCGCCGAGACGGCGCTGCTGAAGGAGGTCGAGAACAACCCCGCCAACGGCGAGGCGTGGCACAATCTCGGGCAGGTCAGGCTCAGGAAGGGTGAGAAAGCCATCGACGCGAAAAATTACGCACAGGTGAAGACGGATTTCGAGAACATGGCCTACTCGTTCGCAAAATCATCGGCGGCCACCCCGGAGTACGACGAACAGATCCGGACCGAAAAGTTGTTCGCCTGGCAGAAATCCCTCAACGCCGGGGTGGAGCTGTTCAACCAGAGCGTGAAGGCCCCCGAAGACCAGCGAACGGCGTTGCGCGCGCAGGCGGTTCAGATGTACGACGTGGCGATCGCGCTCATTCCCGACAGCCTGCTGCCGTATAAGAACGCGTCGATCGCCCTCCAGGCCGAGAAGCTGATTGACAGGGCCGTTCCCTATCTCCAGAAGGCCCGAAAGATATCGCCGGACCCGGACGTGCTGAACACGCTGATCGCGATCCACATGGAGTTGGGCGACGATCTCAAGGCCAGATCGGATACCGCCGGAGCCAGCAGGAATTACAGCCTGGCCCTCCAGGAACTGACCGAAGCCCGGGCGTTGTCCCCCGAAGACCCGGATATCATCAACGCCATGATCGACCTGTATCTCAACCTCGACCGTGCCTCGGAGGCCGTTCCCCTCATGGAGGAGGGCCTGAAGAAGGACCCCAAAAACCGGGATTATCAGTACAACCTCGGCGTCCTCCTGATGCGGTCGGGAAAGCTCCACGAAGCGCTGCCGCATTTCGACGCCGCCCTCGAGGTGGATCCCGTGTACGTGTTCGCACTGCAGAACGCAGGATCGGCGAACTTCCAGATCGCCGACCAGATGAAGCGCGCGTCGCAGTCAGACGATCCAAAGGCGAAGAACAACGACAAGGCCTATCTCGAGTATTTCAAGAAAGCGGTCGGGTACTTCAAGAAACTCACCGAACTCAAACCGGCCGACCCGGACGCGTGGGAAATACTCGGTTCGGCGTACGCCAATTCCGGCATGCTGAAGGAGGCTGAAGCGGCGATCACGAAAGCGGACGAACTCCGTAAAAAATAAACGGGAAAGAGGGGTACAATGGCAGCTCCGTCAGCACCGCAACAGCAGATCAATATCGAACTCGGGGAAAAGGAGGCGGAGGGAATTTATTCGAACCTCGCCATCATCACCCACTCCCCGGCGGAATTCGTGATCGACTTCACGAGGGTCCTCCCCGGGATCCCGAAGGCTAAGGTCCACGCCCGCGTAATCACCACACCCCAGCACGCCAAATTGCTCATGAACGCGTTGCGGGAGAACATCGAAAAATTCGAGAAGACCTTCGGGGAGATTAAGATCCAGGGAGAACCCTCGATCGGACATTTCGGCTTCCAGCCGCCGATCAAGGGGGGCGACAAGGTTCACTGAGAATCCGGCTTCCCGGGGCAGGCCGGGTTGCGTCAGCGGAGCCGGTACGCGCCGGCGTGTCCCCGGGTAACCCTAGAAACTCAGTTGTGAACCCCCATTTTTCGGGGTGCGCGATGTGCTTAGCGAAGCAAATTGAAGTGTCAAAGTGCCCCGGTGTCCGTTTTGACTGACCGTCACCAAAAACACTGCTGTCAACGCAACAGCAACGAAAGGAAACGGGTTATTGCCGGGGATTGCTGCAGCAAGGAGCGTGAGGTTAGCCACTGCAGCCGTCATCGCCAGCTGGAAGAGAGCCTTCCTCTTTCCAAAGTACCGTGCTTGACGCAACCCCAAACGGACGAGTCGCGCGAAGCGGTGCTCGACGACGACACGGGACCGGTAGAGCTCGTGGAACTCATCGGTGTGCTGAAAGCGCCTGGCGTTCTGTAAGAGCCGCTCTTGTTCGTGGACCAGGATGGTACGCCGGGCAACATTCGGAGCAATGCATTGTGTCCGTAGCGAACAGGACGAGCAATCGGCCTCGGCAAAATAAAACTCCCGATTCTGAAAGACGTGGCCTGACCTGGTCGTCGTTTTCCGGGGATAGCTGCGTGGAGCTGTCTTGCCTGCCGGGCAGGTCACCGTGCTGTTCTCAAGATCGATCGTGAAATCGTCTTTGGTGAAGCGGCCTGTGTGACCTGCGTGCGGCATGGGAGTAATGAGACGGAAGTGATCTTTGGCCTGGAGTCGAAGTTCGGTGGTGCCATAGGCAGTATCACCAAGGACTGTCGTTATCGTCGCGTCTGTCGTCGTGGCGCTTTCGTCGATTAAAGGGGTACTGCTTTGGCCATCGGCAACATTGGCAGGAAGGACATCAATGGCTGTGATCATCTGGCTCTGTGTATCAACAGCAATAGCACCCTTAAAGCCGTCAAAGCGCACTGAGGAGCTCTTGCGTCCGTGACGCATCTCCGTATCATGCACGGAGATAATCCGCTCCGGAGCTACTCCCTGAACGATCTCCGGCCTGCCGGTATCGGTGCGTCGAACATCCTGAGCAAGCAGCCGGGCAAGAAGCTCACTGGCCTTGAAGATCTCAGCGGCTTCAGCACTCTCGGCAGTATACCCTGTAA
>DATEDB010000120.1:0-3130 GCA_035286625.1 Bacteroidota bacterium | reverse complement strand
AAGTACTTCAAACGGACGGTCAGGCTCACGGCCCACGACGAGAAACAGGAGGCCGGGATCGGAGATCTTGTGCGCATCATGGAAACCCGGCCGCTCAGCAAAACGAAGAGATGGCGGCTGGTGGAAATAATCGAGAAAGCCAAATAGAGCGCAGTGTGCTATGATTCAGGAAGAAACAAATCTGGTTGTCGCGGACAATTCCGGCGCGAAAAAAGTCAGGTGCATCCGGGTCCTCGGAGGCCACGACCGCAGGTATGCCGGGATCGGCGACCTCATTGTAGTCTCCGTGAAGAGCGCCATACCGGGCGCCGGCGTGAAAAAGGGCGAAGTGTCCCGGGCGGTGATAGTACGCACCAAGAAGGAGACCCGGCGCAAGGACGGCTCTTTCATCCGTTTCGATGAGAACGCCGCCGTCCTACTGACGGCGCAGGGCGAGCCGAGGGGTACGCGCATTTTCGGTCCGGTCGCGCGCGAACTCCGTGAAAAGAATTACATGAAAATCGTCTCGCTCGCCCCCGAAGTCTTATAAGCGCAAGGCCGAAACCATCATGAGCATTCAAAAAAACGACACGGTCATGGTCATCGCCGGAAACTCGCGCGGCAAGACCGGCAAGGTCCTCAAGGTGTACAGGGAGAAGCACAGGGCGATCGTCGAAGGCGTGAACATCATCAAGCGTCACACCAGGGCGTCTCAGAAAAACCCGCAGGGGGGGATCGTCCAGAAGGAAGAGGCGGTCCACGTCGCCGACGTGATGGTGATCTGCCCCAAGTGCGGCAAGCCGTCCAGGCTGGGGCGCAAGCGGGTAACCGACGCGGGCAGCGGACGGAAACACACCATGCGCATCTGCAAAAAATGCGAGCACATGTTCTAAATCGCCGAGACCGGAAATGGGAAAAGAGAAAAAACCGAAGGCGGAACAATCCGCTAAAGCTGAAAAAGCCCCGAAGGCCCGGGCGGTAGAAAAGGGCGTCACCCCGCGGCTCGAGGACTTCTACAGGAAGAACCTGAGCCCGGAGCTGATGAAACGCTTCAAGTACACCAGCGTCATGCAGGTGCCCCGCCTCCACAAGATCGCGGTCAACGTGGGCGTCGGAGCTGCCACGCAGGACGCCAAAATCCTGGACGCGGTCGTCAGGGAACTGGAAACCATCGCCGGTCAGAAGCCGGTGATCACGAAGGCGAAGAAGGCGATCTCGAACTTCAAGCTCCGCGAAGGGCTCCCGATCGGCGTCAGGGTCACACTGCGCAGAAACAGGATGTACGAATTCATGGACAGGTTCGTGTCCGTGGCCGTCCCGAGGATCAGGGACTTCCGCGGGTTCTCCGACAGGTCGTTCGACGGACGCGGCAACTACACCGTCGGGGTCAAGGAGCAGATCATCTTCCCGGAGATCGACGTCGACAAGGTCACGAGGGTCTTCGGCATGGACATCACGTTCGTGACCACAGCCCGTACCGACCAGGAAGCCCTCGAGCTTCTCAAGGGGCTCGGTTTTCCCTTCGTGAAACGGGAAGAAACCGTCCCGGCGTGAGGGGCGGTCCCGCGGAAATCGGAAAATTTACTGATTAAGAGAGGAGTGACGAGTTGGCGCGACTGGCAATGAGAGTCAAAGCGAAAAAGAAGCCCAGGTACCCCGTCCGGGCACATAACCGGTGCGAAATCTGCGGACGCCCGCGCGCATTCCTCAGGAAATTCGGCATCTGCCGGATCTGTTTCAGAAAAATGGCCCTGGAGGGAAAAATCCCGGGGGTGGTGAAAGCCAGCTGGTAAGGAGAATACGGAATAATCATGCAAACGACTGATCCAATCGCAGACTATCTCACGAGAGTCCGCAACGGCATCCGCGCGAGGCACAAGCGCGTCGATGTTCCCGCCTCGAACCTGAAGCGGGAAATCACCAGGATCCTCACGGAGAAAAAATACATCGCAGGCTTTTCCGAGATCAAGGATGACCGGCAGGGGATCCTGAGGATCGCGCTCAAATACACCGACGGAGTCAACGCCATCACCGGTCTCCAGCGGATCAGCAGGCCCGGCCTCCGGGTGTACAAACAGGCGGACGAACTGCCCCGGGTGCTGAACGGCCTCGGCATGGCGGTGATCTCGACATCGCGGGGCATCCTCACCGACAGGGAAACGGCGGCAAAAAAGGTCGGCGGCGAAGTCCTCTGCCATATCTGGTAATATTTTGTCTGTCAGGAGAAGATCGTGTCAAGAATAGGAAGACGGCCCATAGCGGCGGTCAAAGACGTAAAGATCGAACGAAAGGACGATCACCTGACGGTGACCGGTCCGAAGGGCATGCTCTCGGCGAGCGTCCCCGCGTCAATCACATTCGAACTCGGCGATGATGAAATACTCGTGAAACGCGCGTCCGACAATAAAACCGACCGGGTGTTGCACGGGACCTGGCGCGCCCTGCTGTCAAACATGGTCCGTGGCGTGTCCGTGGGGTTTCAGCGGAAACTCGAAATCGTCGGGGTCGGATACAAGGCGGAGGCCAAGGGCAAACATGTCCAGTTCGCCCTGGGGTATTCGCACCCGATCGTCTTCACCCCCCCGGCGGGGATCAAGATCGACATCCCCCAGCCGACGAACATCATCATCTCGGGGATTGACAAGCAGCTGGTCGGACAGGTGGCCTCCAAGATCCGTTCCTTCAGGCCCCCGGAGCCTTACAAGGGGAAGGGCGTGAAATACGAGGGCGAGTACGTCAGACGGAAAGCCGGCAAGGCCGCGGCGACTGCGGGAAAGGTGGCATAAGATGATCAAGAGCAGAAGAAGAGAAAAACGGCTCGGCGTGAAAAGCCGCATCCGAAAAAAAATCCGCGGTACCGCCGAACGTCCCAGGCTCGTGGTGTACCGGAGCATCTCGCACCTGTACGTCCAGGTCGTCGATGATACCGTGGCGAAAACGCTCGTGGCGTGCTCCTCGCTCTCGAAAGACATGAAGGACTCCCTTGGCGGACTCAAGGGTCAGCGGGAGAGGGCCAAATCGCTCGGGCAACACATCGCCAGGATGGCGATGGTAAAAAATATCAGGACCGTGGTGTTCGACAGGAACGGTTTTCTTTTCCACGGAATCGTCAAATCGCTGGCCGATGGCGCCCGTGAAGGGGGATTGAAGT
>DATEDB010000119.1:0-5387 GCA_035286625.1 Bacteroidota bacterium | reverse complement strand
CGCAGACGACGTCCCCCGAGTTCGGGTCCACCCTCCACCGGCCTGTGTCCTCGGGGTAACCGGCGGTGTCGGCATTTCTTACGCGTGACCAGTCGCTCCTGAATGTCGCGCGGGAGGAATCGAGCTGATAATAATAGCGGCCGGTGAGGAGATCGCGCACGGCGAGGTGCCGGAAACGCGTGCTGCTCCACCCCGAGAGGAGCGCGACTGTCCCGGCAGGATAGATACCCGCGTCGTATGTATAATCGAATGTGCGCCCGTCGAAGAGGACGCCGATACGTGTTTTCTTCGCCCCGGAGATCACGGTGTCCCGGACACTGACGCGGATGTCATACCAGGTGTCGGCCTGTAATCGCACCCCGAGGTAATCGGGAAAGCGCGTGACCGGGGAAAGGACCGACGGGCGTTCCATTCCCCAGCCGAGGAACCCGTCGTCGCACCCGTTTGTGCCGTCTTTGAAATATGTGGGGGTGAACGCGATATTCGCCTGGCCGACATACTCTTCAAGGAATTTCGTGTCGCCGGTTTTTTTGAACATATGCAGCATGCCCGAGAGGTTGTAACGCATCTCGTAATACGACATGATGTATTGCAGTTCGTTGGTTTTTCCCGCGCCCTTCCAGGGGTCGGCGCCTGTGAACCAGTTCTGTGGCCAGGCTGACATGTAGACCGAATCCCAGTCGTGGGGCCGTGCGGGAAAGGGGCATGGAGCGATCTCGTCGCTCTCGGGAGTGAAATACTCCGCGACCGGAGTATGCGTGCGGAGAGTGAAAGAGAGTGTCGCCAGGCCCAGGAATGGCAGTATGGTTCTTTTCAACGCGGTTGTCAGCGCGATAGGTTTATTAGGTGGCATGGCGCTTGTTCCGGGCGATGTCGCCCCCGCAGCCGTCTTCTTGATTCCCGATCGCGGGCCTATTCACATACCCGCGAATGGCCGAAGAGCTTACTCCAGCACGTGGATCTGTTTTTCCGCGCACATCTTCTTCAGGACCTCCGGCCACACCGTCACGCTCACCTCGCCGAGGTGCGCTTTTTTTAATATGATCATCTGTGTGCGCGACTGCCCGATTCCGCCGCCGATGCTGAGCGGCAGGGCGTTCTTGATGATGCCCTGGTGATAGGGGAGCTTCAGGAAATCGAGCTGCTTTGTGATTTCGAGCTGCTGTTTCAGCGTCTGGGCGTTCACCCGGATCCCCATCGACGAGAGCTCGTGCCGCCGTTTGGTGACGGGATTCCAGACCAGGATGTCGCCGTTCAGTCCGTGCATCGGTTTGCCGTCAGCCGATGTCGTCGGTGTGACCCAGTCGTCGTAATCGGCCGCGCGCATCTCATGGGGGTACCCGTCCTTCAGGATCCACCCGATCCCGATGATAAACACGCCCGGGTATTTCTGTAAAATCTTCGTCTCGCGCTGCTTGCGGGGCAGGTCCGGAAACATGTCCAGGATCTCCTCGGCGTGCAGGAAGGTCAGCTCATCGGGAAGGTCGGGATACTGGTTCGTCTTCAGTTTCGGGAAAAGCTCCTGGACGTGTCTCTCGGCGCCCTTGAGCACCCTCCAGATCTTCCTTACGACGTCCTTCAGGAAATCGAGGTTCCTGTCCGCCGCGGTGATCGCCCGTTCCCAGTCCCACTGGTCGACGTAGCAGCTGTGGTCGTGATCCAGGAAATAGTCCTTCCGCACGGCGCGCATGTCGGTGCAGATGCCCTCTCCGGGCTTCATGCCGAACTGTTTGAGCGCGACCCGCTTCCATTTAGTGGCGGCCTGCACCACCTGGGCGTCGATCGGATGCTTGTTGTAATCGTTCGAAATGTGAAATTGAATTGGTGTACGCGATCCGTCGCGGTCGAGGAAATCGTTGACGCCGCTCTGGACGTCCACGATGAGCGGCACCTGCACCATCATCAGGTTCAGTTCCCTGCAGAGGTGCTCTTCGATGTGGTTCTTGACGGCGTAGATCGCCTTCTGGGTTTCCCTCGGGTCGAGAAGAGAGCGGTAGTCGGCCGGAAGGACCTTTCTGAGTTCGTCGTAGTCGCCGATGCCGGGTCCGGCGAGGTCGGCTTTCTTGTTCGTCATATTCACTTCTTCATCGGGTGTGTTGAGCGTATCGTGGAAAGAACGCGCTGGTGGTGATGAAGTGGATCGGTGTCACGGGGGGAATATACTCAGATTTAGAAAAAGATGTCGGGCATAAAAAAGACCGCCTCCCGGTAAGGAAAGGCGGTCAGATTGTGCGGTCCGAAAGTGCTGGTGGATCCGACGGCAGACCCGGGCGGATCCCTCAGTCTTTGAGGATTACCAGGTAGCGGTTCTGCCAGAAGTGGTCCCCGTCGGCGACGGTGAGTATCGATTCCCTGCCGCTGATCTCCTCCCTGGTGTAGAGCGAGGCGTCGCGCTTCGGGAGTATTTCGCTGATTTTTCCGTCGACGCGGAAGACCGACCTGCTTCCCCTGTCGACGGCTGTGAAATTCGACGGGTCGAGAGTGCCGGCCAGAGTCGTCGTCGATCCCAGCAATCCCCAGAGGAACCCGCCTTCATGGCGGATGATCCCTTTTTTCTCCAGCTCGTCCTTCGTGCCGACGACGTAGTACACCGTCGATATCTCCTTTCGCTGGGCGTCGATCGTCGCTTCCCGCTGTCTCACCATTTCCGTCTTTGCTGCCAGGTCTCCTTCGAGCCCCCGCACGCGGGTTTCGAGCGAGGCGATGGATTGTTCCCGCTCCTGGAGGGTTTTCCTCAGGTTATCCACCATGGTTTGAAGCGAGGCGTATTTCTTCCCCGAGGCGTTCAATTTCACCTGGAGCTCGGAGATTTTCCCCCGGTTGGCCTGCAGGTTCCGGTTGATGAGCGCCACCCGGTCGAGGAGCCCCTGCCGTACTTCGCTTTTGGTTTTGGTGGTCGTGGCCTCGATGTCCTTCGTTTCGCTCAGGAGGTTTTTCTCCTTCGCCCGGGCCGATTCGATGCTCTGGTAGACATCGTTGATCGACGTGACCACTTCGTCGATGTAAATGTCCGTCGACGTGAGGTTCTCCGCCATTTCGCGGTTCTGCTGCTGGAGGGCGGCGTTTTCCTTCTCCAGCTCACCGCTCCTGCCGTTGCAACCCCATGACAGGGCCGTCAGGAGGATGAGAAAGGGCAATGCGTATCGCATGGTCGTACTCCTTATGTGGCCGGCGCCTTCCGTTCGGGAACCGCGTCGGGATGTGGGAATGATTGGCCTAAAAGATCGGTCACAAATCTGTCAGGATGGCGTCATCGGTCGGGGCGGGTGTTGAAAGGGTCTCCATCTATTGAGTTGAACAGGAGCGCGGGCGGCGAAGTTCCTGTGCGCAGGGCGCCGGGTAAATCATTCTGCGGGAAGCATATAACGGGCCCGTGGCCTGGTTGACCCCTCCTGATTTATTTTATATCTTACCGCGGCATACCTGAGGCGTATTCAGCCTCTGAACGGTCACGACGATCCCGGTGACGACCATGAAATATTCACCTAAGCTCCACCAGGCCGCAGTCCACCTGATGATATTCCAACTCTGCGTGCCCGGGGTGTCGATTTCGACGGCCCAGGAGCCGGCGGTTTCCGCCATCATTCCGCCGCTGATCATCGGGCCTGCCGACCACGGCGACAATGAACCGGTCGTCGAACTCCGGGACCAGAAAATCACGGTGTCGCTTTTACAGAACGCCGCTCTCGTGCACCTCGAGAACTTCATCGAGAACCCGGTGGAGGATTCCACCGATTTCACGGTGCGCCTGACGGTCGAGGGCTATGTCGTGATCCGTGAGACCGACACACTGGGGATGACATCGCGGCTCCTGGACGTCGACCTCTGGAACGGGGACGAGTCGGTGGTCCCCCGCCTCATGCAGTCGGACACGACCACAGACGACGTGCTCCCGGTAACACTCGGTCCGCATGGGACCACGACAGTGGAGGCCCTCTTCTGGGTCCCGACGATGATCGGGGCCTCGATCGGGGGATATCCGGCGGATTCCGCACTCATCCCCGCGGGCGATCGGCTTCTGATGATCGTCCTCGGGGGGGGAGACCCCAACCGGGAAGTCGCCAACACCTCGCTTGCGTTGCTTATATTCACCGACGGTCTTTCGCCGGTGGATTCGCTCATGAGATTCGACCCCCTCCCGGACGAACAATCCGATACGACGGTCACCTGGAACTGGTCGGAAACCGACGATGCCCCCGCCGAGGAGATCGTGGTGAGTTATCACACTTCGCCCGTCTTCCGGACACCCTACGATACGATTGTCAAAATATCCTCCCACGCCAGGTGTTGCGGTTTGCCGGACCTCCGCGAGCCCGAATCCGAGGATGAATAACCGCCGGCCCGTCACCCCGTGAACGACCAGAAGCACCCCCCCCCCGGTCCCGCAACGATGTCACTGCTGTTCGGGGTATCGACCCCCGGGAGAATCTGCCTCTTCGGCGAGCACCAGGACTACCTCGATCTCCCGGTCATCTCGGCGGCCATCTCCCTGAGGCTCTCGATCACGGCCACCCGCCGCACCGACAATACCCTCCGGCTCTCTGCGCCCGACATCGGGAAAGAGTTCGACATCGACCCCTCCGTTCCGCCTGCAGACGCGGGATGGAATAAATTTCTCTGGAACGGTTACGACATCCTCAGGCGCGAGGGACGGACTTTCTCGAGGGGTTTCGATTGCGTGCTCCGGGGGGAGATCCCGATCCGGTGCGGAACATCAAGTTCATCCGCGATGGTCGTCTCGTGGGTCCACCTGCTTTCCCTCTTGAGCGATTCCGGCGTCGGCCTGACGCGGGAGGAATGCGCTCTCCTCGCACACCGGGCGGAGGTCATCGAGGCGGGCGGTGTCGGGGGGAAGATGGACCAGTACGCCACGGCCGTCGGCGGGGTCCTCTACCAGACGTTTCTCCCCCGGACCAGAGTCGAAGCCCTTCCCGTCAGCCCCGGGCCCTTCGTGCTCGGGGATTCCCTGACCCCCAAGGACACGCAGGCGGTCCTGGCCCGCGTGAAGGACCGGGTCCTCGGACTCGTGAACGCGGTGAAGCTCTCGCACCCCTCTTTTTCCCTCGCCTCAGTCACTCCGGACGATCTCGACTCCTGTCTTCGCGGGTTCTCCCATGAGGACACGGTCCTGATGAGGGCCACCGTGGCGAATCGCGACATCACGGCGCGTGGTAAGGCCGTCCTGGCGGGCGGATCGGTGGATCCTCATGAGCTGGGAGCGCTTCTGAACGAACAGCACTCGATCCTCGGAGGAATACTGGGGATTTCCACGGAGAAGATCGATTCGTTGATCGACGGCGCCGTGAAGGCGGGGGCCGCGGGGTGCAAGATCAACGGCTCCGGCGGCGGGGGATGCATGTTCGCCTATGCGCCCGGGTGCGCCGGGG
>DATEDB010000118.1:0-7569 GCA_035286625.1 Bacteroidota bacterium | reverse complement strand
GCCGTCCTGGGCTCGGTTGTGTGCGCCGCGGCGATGGTGATCTACGGCGTCAGGTTTTACAGAAAAACCCGGAACATGGTTCCGCACGGTTCGCTGTGAGCAGGCGCGCGGGTATCACCCTGATTGCCGTTCTGATGGCAGTCCTCGCCGCCCCCGCGGCCGCCTGCCCGAGCTGCTACGGACAGGCCGGGGGCCCGGTCATCGATGGAATGAACAACGCCATCACGGCCATGATCGGCATCACCGGATTCGTCCTGACCGGATTCATCGCGATGTTTTTCGCGATCGCCAGGCGGGCGCGCCGGATGAGGGACAGCATCGTCACCCACGACTCGACCATCAACAGACAAGGAGAGATTGAATGGAAAAATTCCTAGGTCTGCCCCCCGACGCCGCCGCTCACGGGGCCGAGATCGATTTCCTCGTCGGCCTGGTGCACTGGCTGATGTTCGTGCTCTTCACGGGATGGGCCATCTATTTCATCTTTACACTGATCCGTTTCCGTTCATCAAAAAACACATACGCCAACTACCACGGCGTCCGGAGCCGCTATTCCACCTACATCGAAGCCGCAGTGATTGTTGTCGAGGCCGTCCTGCTGGTGGCCTTCTCGATACCGATCTGGGCGAAACGCGTGGACGCCTTCCCGGCCGAACAAAACTCCACCGTGGTGCGGATCGTCGCCGAACAGTTCGCCTGGAACATCCATTACCCCGGACCTGACGGGGTCTTCGGCAGGACTTCGCTCTCGCTGGTCGGGACGGACAACCCCCTCGGGCTGGACCGCTCGGACCCGGCCGCGAAGGACGACATCGCGACCATCAACCAGCTGAACGTGCCGGTCGGCAAGCCGGTGGTGATACACCTGTCATCCAAAGACGTGATTCACAGCCTCAACCTGCCGGCGTTCCGCGTCAAGCAGGACGCGGTGCCGGGGCTCAACATCCCGGTGTGGTTCGTCCCCATGAAAACCACCGACGCCATCCGCGAAGAGATGACGGGCTCATTCGACGTGGCCGGCGCGGTGTCCACCCAGACGACGATCCGCCTGCCCGCGGTCGAGACCGTCAGGCTGGAAAAAGGCGGCGCCCGCGACGATATGATTCTCACCTCGGACGTCGAGGATAAGGAGGGTTCCACCGTCATGTCCGCCGGTGACGACCTGTCGGCGGACAACGTGGACCTGATGCTCGAATCCGGAGTCACGGAGGTCAGGGCGAGGCAAAAAACCGTCTTCGACCGGTATCTCTCCATGGCCGATTACACCGACGGCGAGGGAAACGCCATCATCTCGATGCACGAATCGTTCGGTCCCGATGCGGTCACGGGGTTGCTCAACGCCGGGATCACCGAAGTGAAGGCGCGATTGCGCTCCAACCTGGACCCCTGGATGGTCATGGAAACGGTCACCGCCCCGGACGGAGCGGTTCTGATGACGAAGGGCGATTATCTCGGGGAGGAACATCTCACCGCCGCCGCCGCGATGGGAATGACCACGATCCTGGTCGCCCCCTTCACACCGACCGAGATCGCCTGCGCTCAGCTCTGCGGGCTGGGCCATTACCGGATGCGCGGGTATATGGACGTGCAGACGGCCGATGAATACAGGACGTGGGTGGACGAGCAGGAAGCAGCGCTGCGGGACCTGTACGGGGTTCCGGCGGATGCCGACCCCACGCAGGTCAGCGCTTCGGATCATGAGGAACACGCGCAGTGATTTACCACCGGGGCCCGCACCGCCTCGCCGTGTTCACGGCCGCGAGCACCTTCCTCCTGATTATCGCGGGGGCCCTGGTCACATCCACCGGATCGGGACTCTCGGTTCCCGACTGGCCCAACACGTACGGACGGTTCATGTTCGCCTATCCCCTGGATGAAATGGTCGGCGGCATTTTCTACGAGCATACCCACCGGATGATCGCGAGCGTCGTGGGCCTCCTGACGGTCGTTCTCTCGGTGTGGGTATGGCGGCGGGAAAGCAGGCGATGGGTTAAAATTCTCACGCTGGCCGCGCTTGCCGCGGTCGTCCTGCAGGGCGTGCTCGGAGGCATCACCGTCCTGTTCCTTCTTCCGACCGCGGTTTCCGTCGCGCACGCGACCCTGGCCCAGACGTTTTTCGCCCTCGTGTCCTCGGTCGCGCTCGTGACCTCGCGCTGGTGGGCCGGCCCGCCGCGCCCGGACGGGACCGTCGTCGCTTCGGGAGGGTCGTCCCTCACGACGCTGGCCATCGGGGCCTCGATTCTGGTCTGGATACAGCTGATCCTCGGGGCGGTCATGAGACACACCGCCTCGGGACTCGCCGTCCCGGATTTCCCCCTGGCGTACGGCTCGCTCTTCCCGGCGCTGTCCCCGCAGGCGCTGCAGCACTACACCGAAACGCTGATCGGTGACGACATCCGCATCGCCGCCGACGGACCGATCACCGCCGGGCAGGTCGCCGTTCACCTCCTCCACCGGTACTGGGGCATCCTGACGGGCGTCGTCCTCGTATGGACGGCCGTGAAATGCGTCCGTTCCGTCGGTGTGTCTTCCCGTCTCAGGGCGCTCGGGATGATTCTCGCGACCGTCACCATCCTCCAGGTGACGCTCGGGGCGTTCACCGTGATATGGAGAAAACCGGTGGACCTGACCACCGCGCACGTTGCCCTCGGCGCGTTCCTACTGGTCATGACGGTCATGATCGCGCTGCACTCAGCCAGACTGTTCGGGGTGCACCGGTCCGTCCGTGTCCCCCGAGTGAGCGAGGCGGCGGCATGAGCGCCGGCGTGAAGGCCCTCGAAAGCCCGCTCGGGCGTATGGGCGTCCGCACGGTCGATTACGTCACGCTCCTGAAGCCCGAGCTGACCGGACTGTCCGTCCTCACCGCGCTCTTCGGCGCCTTCCTCGCCCAGACAGGCGGTTTCGAGCTGAGGCCCCTCCTTGTGGTCCTCGCCGGCACTCTCATGGTCGGAGGAGGGGCCGGAACCCTCAACCAGTTTATCGAAAGGCGGGAAGACAGCCTCATGAAGAGGACCGAACGCCGCCCGCTTCCTTCGGCAAGGATCCAACCCGCCGAGGCCCTGCTCTTCGGCTCGGCCCTGTCCATCGCGGGCGTCCTCCTACTGGCCATCGCGGGAACCCTTTTCGCGGGAATGGTGGCGTTCGTGACGTCGACGTCGTACCTTTTCCTGTATACCCCGCTCAAAAAATACACGCCGGCGGCGACGTTTATCGGCGGGATTCCCGGGGCGCTGCCTCCGGTCATCGGGTGGACAGCAGTGCGCACCGACCTCGGCATCGAACCGGTGCTGTTGTTCCTGATTCTGTTCGCGTGGCAGATGCCGCATTTCTATTCGCTCGCGTGGATGTACCGTAAAGACTACCAGCGGGCGGGTTTTTCTATTCTGACCGTCAGCGACACCACCGGGCGGAACACCGCGCGAAGGATGGTTCTCTATTCGGCGCTGCTGGTCGCCCTGGGACCGGTGACGTTCGCGGCCGGAATGACGTCGGTGCTCTCGTTTTCCGTCACACTCTTCCTCGGCGCGGGCCTGCTCGTCCTCTCATGGATGTTTCTCAGAAACACGGGTTCCCGGGAATCCGAGGAAAGGCAGAAATCGATGAACGCCATCGCGCGCAGGATCTTTTTCGCCTCGCTGGTGTACATCCCTGTACTCATCCTCGCGATCTCCGCCGACAGGGTATGAAGCGAACGACCGCCGACCCGGCGTTAAGCGTGAGCGGCCTGACATTCGTCTATCCGCCGGCGTCGAAATCCGGCCGGCCCAGAACGGCCCTCAGCAATGTTTCCTTCGAGATCGGTGAAGGAGATTTTTTTTGCATCCTCGGACCGAACGGGAGCGGGAAGAGCACGCTGTTCAAAGTCCTCTCGACCGCGACGCTTCCACCGTCTGGCCACGTGATGTTTTTCGGCCACCAGGTGGGCGAACAACTCCGTCTGATCCGTTCGCAGCTCGGTGTCGTCTTCCAGAACCCGGCACTCGACCGGAAGCTCACCGTAAAGGAGAACCTCAACTGTCATGGCAGGCTCTATCGCATGCCGGAAACCGCCATCAGGACGCGCTCCGCCGAACTCCTGGAACTCCTCGGGGTGTCGGACAGGTCGTCCGAGCCGGTCGAGACCCTGTCAGGGGGCCTCGCCAGGCGCGTGGAACTCGCCAAGGCCCTCCTGCATTCGCCCCGGCTCCTCCTGCTGGATGAACCCACGACGGGCCTCGACCCCACCGCCCGCGCCGGGTTTCTCGGACTGCTCAGGCGCTTTCAGGCCGGGGCGGGGACGACGATCGTGTACACAACGCATATCCTCGAGGAAGCCGAGGACTGTGACGCCCTCCTGATTCTCGATGAAGGATCGGTCGTGGCGTCGGGAACACCCGGAGCGCTGCGCTCTGAAATCGGGAAGGAGCTGATCATCATGAAATCCCGCGATCCGGTGAGGTTGCTGGAATCCGTACGGAAAAAGTACGACCTCCCGGTCTACCGGGTCGACGACGCGGTGCGGGTGGAATGCGACAACGCCTCCGCGATGATCGGCGAGCTGCTCGGAACCTACGAGGGGACTGTCGACATTGTGACCTTTTCCAGGCCCTCGGTCGGGGACGTGTATATTAAAAAGACCGGGCACCAGTTCCGCTCGAAAAACGATACCGCGTCATGAACCCCGGCCGGATATCCCCCGACCCGACGGCCGGCACCTCCGGGCTGATCCCCGGCGCCGCGGTGCTCTGGAAACGGGAGATGCTGCATTTTCTCAGGCAGAGGGCCAGGCTCGTCGGCTTCATCGGTTCCCCCGTCATTTTCTGGATCGTCATCGGGTCCGGATTCAACCGGTCGTTTTCGTATACCGGCGCCAGGCCCGACATTTCCTACCTGGAATTCTATTTCCCCGGAACGATCGTTCTGACGATGCTGTTCACAGCGATTTTCGCCTCGATTTCCATCATCGAGGACCGGCATTCGGGTTTCCTGCAGGGAGTCCTGGTCGCTCCCGTTCCGCGGCTGAGCATCTCGTCGGGGAAAATCCTCGGCGCCGCTTCCCTCGCCCTGATGCAGGCCCTCCTCCTGCTGCTTCTGGTACCCGTCCTGGGAATCGGGCTCTCCCCGGCGAGCGTGGTCCTGTCGGTCCTCTCGTTGGTAATCCTGGCGGTAGGCCTGGCCGGGCTGGGTTTCCTCATCGCCTGGAGGATGGACACGACACAGGGGTTCCACGCCGTGATGAATCTCCTGCTGATACCGCTCTGGCTGCTTTCCGGATCGCTCTTCCCGGTGCACGGGGCCGCATCCTGGATCGAAAAAATCATGCTCTGCAACCCTCTCTATTACGGGATGTCGACCTTCCGGCAGGCTCTCTACCTCGCGTCGGTTCCCGAGCCACAGGAGGTCCTCCCCCTCCCATTGAACTTTGCGATTATTTCCATATTTTCCGTAGTGATGCTTTTCCTTTCCGCGCGATCTGCCAAAACACGAAAGACATGAGCACCAGAAACACCCCGACGATCATCTGGTACCTCGGAGCCGTCCTCGCCGGCGGAATCATCGTCACCGTCATGCTGATCCTCGCCGGCCTCGGGCACGAACCTCCCGCCCTGCCCGAGCTCGGCCGCGTCCCCCCGTTTACTCTCACCTCCGAAGCCGGCAACACGGTGGACGAGTCCCTCTTCGCCGGGAAGATCTCCGTCGTGGATTTCGTGTTCACCTCGTGCGCCGGGATCTGCCCGATGATGAGCGGGAGAATGGCGTACATGCAGGATGAGTTTCGCGGTGAACACGGGATTCAGCTCGTCTCCTTTTCCGTCGACCCGGAAACCGACACCCCGGAGGTTTTGAGGGCGTACGGCGAACGATACGGGGCCGTACCCGGAAGGTGGACCTTCCTGACCGGGCCGAAAAGCCTCATCTATGATGTCACCAGGAACGGGTTTCATCTCGGTGTGGATGCCGGGGGAGAAAACGCCATCATCCACAGCCAGAAATTCGTTCTTGTCGACCGCCGCGGTTCCATCAGGGGATATTACGACAGCGACAGTACTGACGCCATGGACCAGCTGCAGGACGACGCCGTCAGGCTCTCCCGGGAAGGCGCGAAATGATCGATTGGCTTCCCGCCCTGAACGCGTGCCTCAACCTCACCTCCGCCGTCCTGATCGTTGCCGGGAGGTCGCGGATCCGGCGCGGTGACAGGCAGTTCCACCGCAGATTCATGCTCGCGGCGGTCTGGGTATCTGTGGCGTTCCTGGTCTCCTATGTGGTGTACCATTCCTTTCATGGTTCCACGAAATTCCAGGGAGAAGGGATCGTCCGGCCGCTGTATTTCACCATGCTCACCTCGCACACAATCCTTGCCGCCCTGAATGTTCCCCTGGTGGCCTTTGCGCTCTACCACGCCCTGGGGGAGAGGTTTTCAACCCACCGCCGCGCCGCCCGCTGGGCTTTTCCCGTCTGGGTCTACGTCTCGATAACCGGTGTGTTGATTTACCTGCTTCTCTACCAGGTCTACCGGCCCTGAACTCGTCAGGGAATAATTATGTGAAAAGCCTTGACTTTCTCAGGGTTTTTCACAAACTTCCAGTACGCATGACGACGATCCCGTACATAGTCCCCAGGGTCATTTACACCGGCCGATCCGGCCGCGCGGCGGCGGTCTCGTACCGCGGTTCGTGGTGGCGCGCATCCTCATACGCACGTTCCGGCGGCATCATGTCGACCTGTTGATTTCTTCACATCGGTTTTTTCCCAGGCCCTTTCCGGAACAGATGGAAAGGGTTTTTTTTTATGCAGACCAACCCCCACATATCGTCGTTCGACGCACCGTCCCGCGCGGACGAAACGGGCTTCCTGACGGTATCCGTTCCCGCGGACGTCCTGACGCCGGTCTCTGCCTATCTCACCCTGCGCCGCCACACACGCGGATCGTTTCTTTTTGAGAGCGTCGAAGGCGGGGAGCGCCTTGCCCGGTATTCCTTTATCGGAATCGACCCGGAAACCATCATTGAGAGCGGGGGAGGCGCTGTGACACTCTCACGCGCAGGCGACACCGTGCGGGCTCCCGGGGATGTCTTCGCCGCCATCAGGGAGGTCCTCGCCGCCTGCCCCCCGACTACCGGGGCGCAGGCCCCCCCGTTCTCCGGCGGGCTGGTCGGATACATCGGTTATGACGAAGTCCGGGCGATCGAAAGAATTCCGTACTCGGTCCCCGATCCGACGGGCGCACCGGACAGCATGCTGGGGATGTTCAGGACGACGCTGGTGTTCGATCACCGGGACCATACCATAAGTATCGTTTCCGTTCCTCCTGCCGCTCCAGGTCTGGGGAGTGAAGCGCAGCGGGGGCGAACCGCCGAACGACTGACCGAGCTCAGGGATCTTTTGCGGAACCCGATCACTTCCGGTTCCTCCTTCTGCGCGGGCGACAGTGCCGGCGACGGCCCGTCAGTCCCGTCTGATTTCGATGACACCGCGTCGATTGCCCTTGAACACATCAGGGCCGGCGATATCTTTCAGGTCGTCCTCTCCTGCCGGAACAGGGTCGCCTACGAGGGAGACCCGTTTTCTGTGTATCGTACCCTTCGG
>DATEDB010000117.1:0-2841 GCA_035286625.1 Bacteroidota bacterium | reverse complement strand
TGAACACGGTCCTTGCGCGGCTCTGCGACGCGAACGGCATCGGGGATACCCCGGTCCGTCTGCACATCATAAAAAACGGCGACGTGAACGCTTTCGCGCTGCCCGACCGCCGCCTGATTCTCAACTCCGGCCTGATCGATTATTGCAGGACCCCCGGCGAGGTCGCCGGCGTCATCGCCCACGAAATGGCGCACATCGAACACCGGCACGTCATGAAGAAACTGGTCAAGGAGGTCGGCATGGCAATGCTCATGGCAATCGCCGGCGGGCAGTCGGGCGGGGATATCGTGAAACAGACGGCGCGGACGCTGTCGTCCACCGCTTTCGACCGCGATCTCGAGACGGACGCCGACACCACCGCCGTCGTGTATATGGCGCGGGCGGGCATCGACCCGGGGGAGCTCGCGAATTTTCTCTACCGGCTCTCCCAGGAGAAACACGACATGCCGAAGGCCTTCGAATGGATCAGGTCCCATCCGAATTCGGCTGACCGCGCGGCGGAAATCCTGAAGCTGAAATCCGGACGGCGCTTCGATCCGCGCCCCATCGCCGACAGCCTCGCCTGGAAATCGTACCGGACGCGCGTGCGCGAAGCGGCCCGGGAGACCGGCATCACAGATTAGGGGGTCCCCTTTCCCGGAGCCTTCGGAAATCCGTTCCATTTTTTGATATATTGAGACCGATCTTTCCCTGCCTTTCACCACTGGAGAAATTCCTATGAAACCACGATCCGTCTTCCGGGACATCGCCATCATGATCATCTTCCCGGCCACCGGCCTTTTGACGTTCACCGAAAATGTGCGGACCCTCCAGGTCCTCGGACTCCTCGCCTCGGGCGCCGTCTTCGGCGTGTATCTCTCCAGGGCGCTCATGAGCCTGAAGTCCCGAAAGGCCGCGGACTGACCGGTACCGTGAAACCGCGCGGGCGCGACCTCGGCATCCCCTTCCGGGGAAAGCCGGGAAAACTCAACGCCATCACGGACGTCTCGGGGGTGGAAGTCGGACATGTGACGATCATCTCCGGGGAGGGGAAGCTCGCGGTGGGCAAAGGGCCGGTGCGCACCGGCGTCACCTCGATCTTCCCGCGGGGAAAACGCTTCGATCCCGTTTTCGCGGGCTGGTACGCCCTGAACGGCAACGGCGAGATGACGGGGACGACCTGGCTGGAGGAATCCGGGTTTCTCGAGACGCCGGTGCTCCTGACCAACACGTTCAGCGTCGGCGTCGCCAGGGACGCGGCGGTGAGATGGATGGACCGCCACGATTACCGGAGCTACCTCATCGGCGACCTCTGGTATACCTACCCCGTCGTGGGCGAGACCTACGACGGGCAGCTGAACGATATCGTCGGCCAGCACGTGAGAGCGGAGCATGTGCAGACGGCCCTCGACGGGGCAACGCCCGGCCCCGTCGCCGAAGGCAACGTTGGCGGCGGCACGGGAATGGTCTGCCACGGGTTCAAAGGCGGGATCGGGACCGCGTCACGGATCGCCGGGTCGGATACGGGCGGCTCCCCGTACACCGTCGGCGTGCTCGTGCAGGCAAATCACGGAACCAGGAAGCTCTTCACGGTCGCCGGGATCCCGGTCGGCGAAGAGATCACTGACATGATGCCCGAAGTACGGATTGAAGCCGCCGGAAAGGAAACCGGTTCGATTATTGCAATTGTCGCGACGGACGCTCCCCTGCTGCCCCACCAGTTGAAACGCCTCTGCCGCCGGGTGCCGATCGGGATAGGGCTTGTGGGCGGCAGGGGCGGGAACGAATCGGGGGACATTTTCCTGGCCTTCTCGACCGCCAATCCGGGCGCGTTCAAAAGGCGGTCCACTTCGGCGGTGACATGCCTGGCGAACGACGAGATGACGCCGCTGTTCGAGGCCGTCGTGGAGGCCGCCGAAGAGGCGGTCCTCAACGCGCTTGTGGCGGCCGAAACCATGACGGGCATCAACGGGAACAGGGTGTACGCCCTGCCTCATGAGAAAATCCGGGAAGTCTTGAGAAAATTCGACCGCCTGGTGCCTGCCCCGGAGTGAACGAGGGGAGGGTATCCCAAGTTGCACCGACTTCTGCTACACGGCTGATAGGGTATTACCGTAGTCCCAGCATTGCATAGAACAAGAAGGCCAGCACCTTGCCCTGGCGCTCATTTACTATTAGGACATTTGTCCGGTCAGTGATTTCTTACGCGTTTGTCGAGGTTTCTTCTCGAGAGCGTTTCCCCGTGTTTCTGAGAATTCTCTCGCCTTTAGTTCAGGGTGGAAGTCCTCGACCAACCGAAGGTACTGTTTGACGGTGTGCATCGTTCGACCGGTGATCTGGCAAATCGAGATTGCATCGTGATGCTTCTTCACGAGCCGTAACACCTGATCATAGGCCTTGAGATACCGATCGACGGCAGTCTGCGTGTGGCCTGTCTTCAGGACGATCTGTGCCCGCGATATCCCCTGTTCGTACAGAGAGATGATGATGCCTTTGTGCGTCGGGTTGCTGCCCTGATCGAGTACGTATCCTTTCATCGGCAGGATCTCCCCGGTCTTCTCGAAGTACGCCTTCAGATACTTCCCGATGGTCCCCAGTGTCCGGTTCATCAACACGCTGAGCTCTGCCCCGCTCAACAGCCCTCCTTGTTCCTTCGCACTCTTCAGCAGGCGCACCATCAACTCGATCTCCCGCGCTTCCCGATGAGCGTAGTTGCTGTTACGGTCTCCCTTCTTGAAGTAGATCCTCCGTTCGACATCCTCGGCCCGGATCAGCGGCAGGATCACCGTCTGGACGGCATAGTCCTCCGTCTTCTTTCCATAACTCTGTCTCTGCCCATCGTCCTTGGTGGTCTGCCACACG
>DATEDB010000116.1:0-4404 GCA_035286625.1 Bacteroidota bacterium | reverse complement strand
GCACGCTGGAATATCTCTCCGACGACAAGAAAATCAGGCTCTCGCGGGAGACGCTGGACATCTACGCCCCGTTCGCGCACCGCTTCGGCCTGGCGAAGGTCAAGTGGGAGCTCGAAGACCTCGCCTTCAAGTACCTGGAACCGGCCGATTACGAGGAGCTCGCCCGGAACCTCAAATCCCGGCGCCGTGAACGCGAGAGCTATATCCGGAAATTCATCGTCCCCATCGAAAGAAGGCTCCGGGGCGACGGGACCGTCTTCGAGATTGAGGGCCGGCCGAAGCACCTGTACAGCATCCACAACAAGATGGTGAACAGGAACAAGCAGCTCGACGAGGTGTACGACCTCTTCGCGGTCAGGATCATCCTGGACACCGACAACCCGAACGACTGCTTCACCGTGTACGGCATCCTTTCATCCATCTACCTGCCGATCCCCGAGAGGTTCAAGAACTATATCTCGATGCCGAAAAAGAACGGGTACCAGTCGATCCACGCCACGGTGGTCGGCCCGGAGGGGAAGATGGTGGAAGTGCAGATCCGCACCCGCGCCATGCACGAGATCGCTGAGAAAGGCGTGGCGGCCCACTGGAAGTACAAGGATAACCTTTCCCGCCTGGACGAAGAACTTGAGAACTGGATCTCGTGGGTCAGGGAGATTTTCGACCGCGCGGACGAGGAGGCCCCCGACCAGCAGCTGATGGAGAGCTTCAAGCTCAACCTCTACCAGGACGAGATCTACGTGTTCACGCCGCGCGGGGAACTGAAGATCCTGCCCCAGGGGTCCACGCCCGTCGATTTCGCCTACTCGGTCCATTCGAACATCGGCAACCATTGCATAAGCGCCAAGGTCGGGGGGAAGATCGTCCCGCTCGATCACGTGCTGAGCAGCGGGGACCAGATCGAGATCATCACGTCGAAAAATCAGACGCCGAACGCCGACTGGGACAAGTCTGTGGTCACCCACCGTGCCAAGTCGCACATCCGCCGGTGGCTGAAGGAGGAACACCGGAAATCGGTGCGCTCGGGGAAGGAGATCTGGGAAAAAAGGACGAAGAAACACAAGCTCAGCGTCAGCGACGACGAGGTCGTAGGGTACGCTCACGATTTCGGCGCCGACGACATGGGGGAGTTCTACGAGAAGATCCACAGCGGCCTCATCGACGCCGACACCGTCATCCGTGAAATCGTGCTTGAAAAGAAGCATCCGCGGCCGGAGGGCCGCGAGCGGGCGGATACCGGTGAGGGACTCTTCAACCGTTTCCTGACCACGGCCAGGAACATCACCGGCGGGATCACCGTCTTCGGCAACAGGGAATCGTTCCTGCACAGTTTCGCCAGATGCTGCAACCCCATCCCGGGCGACGACATCGTCGGCTTCATCACCAGGGGGGAAGGGGTGAAAATCCATCTGAAGTCCTGCCAGAATTTCAAACGGATGTCCGAGACCCAGTCCCAGCGGGTCATAGAGGTCGGCTGGCCGTCCATCAACGGGGGCGAGTACGCCGCCGCCATCAGGATCTCGGGCGAGGACCGCACCGGCCTGCTGAACGAGATCACCCAGCTCATCTCCAGCTACCAGAACACGAACATCAGGGGGGTCAAGATCGACGTCAAGGATTCCATGTTCGACGGCAGCATCATGGTGAACGTGAAGAACACCGAGCACCTCAACAGGATCATCGAGAAACTGAAAAGGGTTCGCGGAGTCTCGCATACCGAGCGCCAGGTGGAGTAATCCCGGGGAAATCAATGGCAAAATCACGACGACCGACGTGCACGAAGAAAGACATCGTCCGAAAAGTCTCGGCCCGGGCCGGGGAGAACATGCAGACCGCCTCGGCATGGGTGGAAAATGTTTTTACCGTGTTGAGGGAGACGATGATGTCCGCGGACCCCGAGCTGCGCATCGAGATCCGTGATTTCGGCGTGTTCGAAGTCAAGACCACAAAATCCAAACCCAAGGCAAGGAATCCCAAATCGGGCGAGATCATCTTCGTCCCATCTCGCCGCAAGACCCACTTCAAGCCGAGCAAGCTGCTGAAACGGTTCCTTTCGAAGCCCCTGCCCGGTTCCGACGAGCGGACTTCGTGAACGGGACTGGATCCGGGAAGAGGATTCTCGGGGTCGATTACGGCCGGAAACGGGTGGGAATCGCCCTGAGCGATCCGATGAAGTTCATCGCGCGCGGTCTCACCGTAGTGGAAAACTGCCGTTCGCTCATTCCGAACATCTGTACGATCATCTCCGATGAGGGTGTGGGGGAGGTGGTCGTGGGACTGCCGCTGACCCTGAAAGGGGAGAAGGGCCCGATGGCGGTCGAGGTCGAACGGTTCATCGGGCGGCTGGGCGCGGCGTGCGGTCTGCCGGTCATCGCTTTCGATGAGAGACATTCCAGCAACGACGCCCTCTCGAGCATGATCGGGATGGGCGTCACCAAAAAAAAACGGCGTGCCCGGGGCGAGATCGACCGGGTAGCCTCGGCCCTTATCCTCCAGTCGTACCTCGACACGCTCCACCACGGGCATGACCTTCCGCACCGTCGCCTGCCGGGCGCCGGCCGTCCGGACCGATGAGGGGGGCTGAAGACCGTTCCCTGCCACCATACTCATAGGAACCATGAATTTCCACGACGTCAACAACCTCATCGATGAGGGAGAAGGTTTCACCATAGAGTTCAAGCGGCGGATCTCCTCCCCTGAAAAGATCGCCCGGACGCTCATCTCGTTCGCCAATACGCGGGGCGGTACGATACTCTTCGGTGTTGACGACGACGGCACCGTCGTCGGCGTCGAGAGCGAGAAATCCGAAATGGAGATGATCGACATCGCGGGGACGGAATTCTGCGATCCGCCGGTTGCGGTGTCGATCGACATCGTGCCGTTCGACGGCCTCGACGTGATCGTCTGCCGCGTTCCCGAAAGCAGGACGAAACCGCACTATTACGTCGGTGACAGGGAAAACGTGAACGGAGACAGCACCCGGGTGTACATCAGGGTCAACGACAACACGGTGATGGCCAGCCGTGAAGTCGTGAAAATCCTGCGCGATGAAAACCCCGACGAACCGCCCCTGACGGTGAGCATCGGCAAGAACGAGAAAAGGCTCTTCGACTATCTCGAACGCAGCGAGAGAATCACCCTCAGGGAGTTCGGCCGCCTGGTCAATATCAGCGACAGGAGGGCCTCCCGGATCCTCGTCAGCCTCGTCAGGGCCGGGGTGATACGCATTCATACGCACGAAAAAGAGGAATTCTTCACCCTCGCCCACGACCTCTGAACCGCACCCACGCCCGGGCGCCTTCCCGGATGATCCCTTCCGCCTCCCCGGATCGTTTGAAGGGGTTGAAAACTTTCTTACATTCACAGGCGTTTCCCGTGCCTGTCGGCGTTTTCCGCCCGGCCGGGCACGACGACCCGACACAATGGCGAAAATGAAGGAAAATACCGGCCCCGGTGCCGATCTCGTCCTCCGGGCATTCGCAGGCCTGACCGAACGTGTTCTCATCACCGACGGAGATGGTACGATTCTGACGGCAACCGAATCGTTCTCCCGGTTGTGCGGAAAAGAGGCCACCGGGCTCGCGGGAACGAACGTGGCGAGCCTGTTCCTCCCGGGCAGATATGACCGGATCAGGACGGGATTGCAGAAGAGCTCGCCCACCGGTGAATGGAGTTTCGATCTCCGCCCCGAGGACTGCAGGACCCTTTCGTTCAGCGGCGAACTCAGGGTGAGGAAAATCTCCGGTGAGGTCTCCCGACAGACGTCCTACGTTTTCACCGCTTTTCCATCCGAGTCGGCCTCTTCGGACGACAGGGTCCGGGAAGCGGTGTACCAGATCGCCGACGCCGCCGACCGCGCCGCCACGATGGACGATCTTTACGCGTCCCTCCACTGCATCATCAGCACGGTGATGCCGGCCAGCAATTTCTACATCTCGCTGTTCGACTCTGCCGAAAATCTCCTGAGCTTTCCGTACTTCGTGGACGAAGTGGACGAACCCTCGCCGCCGCAGAAACCCGGCCGGGGTCTCACCGAGTACGTCCTCAGGACGGGCAGATCGTTGTTGTGCACGCTGAAGGTCCAGGATGAACTCGTGGCGAAGGGGGAAGCCGATCTCGTTGGGGCCCCGTCGGTCATCTGGCTCGGCGTACCGCTGATCGTCGACCAGGAGACGATCGGGGCGATGGTGGTTCAGCATTACAGCGACCCCGACGCGTACGGTGAAAACGAGCAGAAGGTCCTCGAGTTCATGTCATCGCAGATCGCCAATGTCATCCAGCGGAAGCGCTCGGAGCGCGCGCTCAGGGTCAGCAACGAACGATACCAGCGGTTCGTCGGGCGGAGTTTTGAAGGGATCTGGATGGCGGAGTTCCATGATCCGGTGCGCACGGACCTCCCTCCCG
>DATEDB010000115.1:0-3640 GCA_035286625.1 Bacteroidota bacterium | reverse complement strand
CCCGCCGTCCTCCCGGCGCAGGGGCAGATTTCTCCCGACTCGATCGCGGGACTCGAGATCGGGGAAATTTCCTTCGAAGGAAATCGCTTTCTCTCGAACGGCACTCTTGCGGACTACATTCAATCGCGGAAATCCCCCTCGGGTTTTTCCCAGTTCATGCACCGGACTTTCTGGGGGGCCTTCGGGTCCGGGCCGGAACTTGCGAACCCGGCGGTGTTCGACAACGACCTCGATCTCATCTCCGGGCTCTATAAGACCAGGGGATTCTACAACGCCACCATCACGCGGGATTATATCGTCGACGGCAAAAACGGGCCCCTCCGGGTCCGGTTCCTGATCGACGAGGGGCCGAGGTCGTACGTCGATTCGATTCTGTACGAAGGGCTCGACAGCGTCTCGGCCGGGCTCGCGCCCAGGTTTTTCGGGAACCCGATGGTCAAAAAGGGGGATCCGTACCAGTCTGATGTGATGTCGGCCGAAATCGTCCGGGTGATCAACATCCTCCAGAACAACGGCTACCCGACCGCCCGGTTCAATTACGAGAAGGGCGGCGCGTTCCGTTATACCTCGACCAATAATTTCGTCATCCGCCTGGTCTTCGAACCGGCGAGGCTTTACACCTTCGGGAAGATCACGGTGAAAGTGGAACCCCCCAGGGAGGACCTCACCGACAACCTCGCCCTCCGTCACCTCGACTTCAAAACCGGCGACATCTACAGCCGTGATCTGCGTGTCACCAGCGAGCGAAACCTCAACCGGCTCGACCTCTTCGAGGCCGCGCGGGTGGATCAGGGCGCGGTTCCGGAGAGCCTGGACGCTCCCGCGATACCGATCACCGTGCTGGTGAAACCCCAGCCGCGGAACGAACTCTCACCCGAACTGATCGTCTCGGACGAAAACGGAGCCCTGAACCTCGGTCTTGGTGTCGCGTACACGAACCGGAATTTCTTCGGCGACGGCAGGACGTTCAACGCCCGGCTCCAGGGCCGGAGCCAGTCCATCGTGGACATCCTCAGGGGAACTCCGCTGAGCGATTCCGCCATCGTGGGGTCCGCCGACCTTGAGTTCAGGATCATCCAGCCCTACCTGTTCAGCAGGAGGGTGAGCGGATTCTGGACATCCTCCATCGGCGTCGAAAAACAGACGCTCTACCAGCTGTCCATCCTGCGCAACCGGATGGGCTCGAGCATACAGCTGGCGCGTACCGCCGTGGGACTGGTCGAATGGACCCTGGAGAGGGTGTCGCCGGGGATCCTCGTTGCGACCGACCAGCCTGATACCGTCATCAACCTGCTGAGAACGGAGGACAAACCCCAGTTCAACTCCATCATCGCATTCACCTGGCAACGGGACGCCACCGAAGGGATCCTGTCGCCGAGCGCGGGGTTCATCCATACCGTGTCGCTCGAAGAATCGGGCGTCCTGCCGAAACTCCTGCCGGGCATCCGGTCGGGCCTCCCGTTCACGCAATACTACAAGGTGTCGGTGCTGAGCAGGTGGTACCGCGACCTCGGCGGGAGCAGGACGAGCATCCTGGCGGTGAAATTCCGCACCGGCTACCAGAACAAGTACGGTGAAAGCAGGTACAGCGACGTGAACATCCCCTTGAACAGGCGTTTTTTCTCAGGCGGCAGCAACAGCGTCCGGGGATGGAAGGCGCGGAAGCTTGGCGCGATGCCGGCGGAGCTGCTGGAATTCGGGGGAAATTTCGTCATGGAAGGGAGCGCGGAACTCCGGGTGAACCATTTCCCGAACAGGGGAAGGTTCCTGGGACTGGACCTTGCCAGCATCTGGGGCGTCTATTTCGTGGACGTCGGTAACGTGTGGAACGACCTCGCCGATTTCCACCTCCGATCCCTGGCGGCGGCGGCGGGCGTCGGATTCAGGTACGAAACGCTCTTCGGTCCCTTCAGGGTGGACTTCGGAATACGGGTGTATGATCCCGCGGAGCCTCCCGGAAGGAAAACGATCTTCGACAAGAAATTTTTCCCGGAGACGGTCGCCTCCGGGGTATTCCACCTGGGTATCGGACATGCTTTCTGAGACGCCCGTGACGGGAGGCGGCTGGGAGAGGGTGATCGGTCAGCAACAGGTGAAGGCCTTTCTCAGGAATTCCATCCGCAGGAACAGACTGGCCCACGCCTACCTGTTTTCCGGCCCGGAAGGATCGGGAATGGACGCAATGGCCTTCGAACTGTCGCGCGTGGTGCTGTGCCCGGCGAAGGGCGACACGGCCTGCGGGGAGTGCAAGAACTGCAGGCTCGCCGCCGGCCTCAGGCACCCGAACATCCACCTCCATTTTCCACTGCCGGTCGGCAGGAACGAATCCGCCGCCGACGATCCCCTCGGGAAGCTCACCTCGCAGGATCTCGAAACGGTCAGGAGGGAAGTGGAAGCGAAAGCGGCGGATCCGTATCACCGCATCTCGGTCCCCCGGGCGAACCACGTTAAACTCAACAGCATCCGTTCGATCCGGAAGCGGGCCGCACTCGGTTCCTTCGATGCGGGTGAGAACATCTTCATCGTCTTGGACGCCCAAACGATGACGACGGAAGCCTCGAATGCCCTTCTCAAGACGCTGGAGGAACCCGCACCCGGCACGCTGATCATCCTGACGAGTTCCGATCCCGACGAACTGCTCCCCACGGTCGTCTCACGCTGTCAGCACGTCCGCTTCGATCCGCTGGGGGAGGAAGAGATCGCCTCCGGGCTGGTCCGGCTGCACGGTCTGGACCCCGCCCGCGCCGCGATGGTGGGAAAACTCTCCGCGGGAAATTTTTCCAGCGCCCTGAGGCTTCTGGGGGAGGACCTCGGGGGGAAGCGCGATGCGGCGGTCGACCTTCTCAGGTGCGTTCTGCGCAGGCCGCACCGGGAAATGATACGGCTGTTCGATGACCTGGCGCGGGGGGAGCGGACGGACGCGGTGGAGATCGTACTCCTCCTCGGAACATGGATCCGGGACGCCATGCTGGTGTCCTCGCGCAGATCCCCGGAGGTGAACGTGGACGACGCCGCAACGCTGGAAAAATTCGTATTGCGGTATCCGGGCTTCGGGTATCTCGATGCGATCGACGCCCTCGACGAGGCCGTTTCCGATCTGCGTAAAAATGTGTATATTCACCTCGTTCTGCAGGCGCTGGGCATCCGGATCCGCAGGGCCGCGCGCGAGGCGGCCGCCGGCGCACTTCATTAAAATTCCCCTTCGGCGGACATCGACGTGAAAGGCTCATTCAAGCGAACGCTCGTCACCGCGGCCCTCCCGTATGCGAACGGCAAGATCCACCTCGGCCACCTCGCGGGGGCGTATCTCCCGGCCGACATCTATGTCCGCCACCTGAGGTCCAGGAAACGGGATGTCGTCTTCATCTGCGGGTCCGACGAACACGGCGTTCCCATCACCATCACCGCCGAGCAGGAAGGGATCACCCCCCAGGCGGTCGTCGACCGCTACCACGCGCTCAACAGGGCGGCCTTCGATAAATTCGGGATGAGTTTCGATGCGTATTCCCGCACCTCATTGCCCCTCCACCATGACACCGCCCGGGAATTTTTCCGCAGGTTGCTCGAGGAGGGCATCCTCGTTGAAAAGACGGAATCCCAGCTCTACGACGAACAGGCCGGGATGTTTCTCCCCGACAGG
>DATEDB010000114.1:0-15154 GCA_035286625.1 Bacteroidota bacterium | reverse complement strand
GAATTCCATGGCCTCCATCGCGCCGGACCGCGCTTCGGAGCCTTCAGCGTGCTCTCCGGCGCGACGGTCCGCCGGACCGGTCCCGGCAAGTTGTCGTTGAGAGACGAACACCACGGCGAAGATCGCGGCGGCGGATGCCAGGTAGAGTAAAATTCTTTTCATCGGTGGACTCCTTTAATAGAGGGGGTCTGGTATGATAACGCTTCTTCGGTAGACTCGCAAGAACGGGCGTGTGCTGATCGTATGGACGGCGCCGACCCGGCCCCGGAACAGGGCCGCCGGGCGCGACCGGCCCGGGGGTACATTTGGAGACCGGTGCCCGTCCGCCGGAGGGATGCTACTTCTGGCTGTGTTCGAGGGCCGCGCGGACGAACTCCCTGAACAGCGGGTGGGGGCGGGTCGCCCTCGAGCGGAGTTCGGGGTGGAACTGGCCGGCCACGAACCAGGGATGGTCGGGCAGCTCGATGATCTCGGCGAGCTGGTTCGAGGGGCAGATGCCGCTGAAGACCATCCCGTGCTGCTGGAGCGTCTCCCTGAAGGCGTTGTTCACCTCGTAACGGTGGCGGTGGCGCTCGGAGACGTGTTCGGTCTTGTAGGCCCTGTAGGCCACGGTCCCCTTCTTTATTTTGCAGGGATAGGCCCCGAGGCGCATCGTCCCGCCGTAGGCCGTCACCTTCTTCTGTTCGATCATCATGTCGATGACGTTCTGGTCGGTCTGTTTGAATTCCGTGCTGTTCGCCCTCGCGAGCCCGCAGACGTTTCTCGCGAATTCGATCACGGCGCACTGCAGCCCGAGGCAGATGCCGAAAAACGGGATCCCGTTCTCCCGCACGTACCGGACTGCCCCGATCTTGCCCTCGATGCCCCTCTCGCCGAACCCCGGAGCGACGAGAAGGCCGTGGACCTCGCCGAGATATTTCTCGGGGCCGTCCTTTTCGATGTCCTCGGCCCTCACCCACGTGAGGTTTGTCCGGACGTTGTTGGCGGCGCCGGCGTGGACGAACGATTCGCTGATGCTCTTGTACGCATCCTGGTGGTCGGTGTATTTCCCGCAGACGGCGATACGGACCTCGGCAGCGGGGTTCTTCACGCGTTCGACGAACTTCTTCCAGTCCTTCAGCACCGGCCTCGGGCAGGTGAGATCGAGCTTCTCCAGCACGATGTCGTCGAGTTCCTCCTCCAGGAACTGGAGGGGGACTTCGTAGATCGTCGGGACGTCGTGGGCGTCCACCACGCAGTCCATCTCGACGTTCGTAAAGAGGGCGATCTTCTCCCGCACGGCCTTGTTGAGCGGCTCCTCGGACCGGCAGATCAGGATGTCGGGCTGGATGCCGATCTCGAGCAGGGTCTTGACGCTGTGCTGGGTCGGCTTGGTCTTGATCTCCCCGGCCGCCCTGATGTAGGGCACGAGAGTCACATGGACGCTGATGGCGTTCTTCCTCCCCTTGCTGAACATGAACTGGCGCATCGCCTCCAGGAACGGCAGGCTCTCGATGTCGCCGACCGTTCCGCCGATTTCTGTTATGATAACGTCGTATTCCCCGCCCTTGGCGAGGGCCTCGAACCTGCGTCGGATTTCGTCGGTGATGTGGGGGATGACCTGTACGGTGGCGCCGAGGTAGTCGCCCCTGCGTTCTTTGGATATGACCTCGTAGTAAATCTGGCCGGTCGTCGCGTTGTTGTGTTTCGTTGTGTCCGTGTCGAGGAAGCGTTCGTAGTGCCCGAGGTCCAGGTCGGTCTCCGCCCCGTCGTTGGTCACGTAAACCTCGCCGTGCTGGAATGGGCTCATCGTCCCGGGGTCCACGTTGAGATAGGGGTCGAACTTCTGGACGGTCACCCGCAGGCCCCTCGACCGCAGCAGAAGCCCGATGGAGGCCGCCGCAATGCCCTTGCCGAGGGATGAAATCACCCCGCCGGTGATGAAGATGTATTTGACCTTGTTCCTTGCCACTCTCATCTCATGATTTAACGTTCAGTGTTCCGGTCGTGACGATTCCCCCGGATAATACCAGCTTCAGTCCCTGTTCCACCGAAATGTCGAGGACCTGGAGGCTCTCCTTCGGGACCAGGATGAGAATGCCGGAGGTGGGGTTCGGGGGATTCGGGATGTAGACGCTCACCATCTCTCGCGCGGGCAATCCCTTTTCGATGATGAAATTATTGGTGGCGAATCCTATGGTGGCCAGGCCCTTTCGGGGATATTCGATGAGGACGACGTCACGGAACGAACGGCCCTTGCTCGAAGGGGAGAACGAAGTGGTCAGGTCCTTCACCGCCCCGTAGATCACCCGCGCAAGGGGAAGCCTCCCGATGATCCCCTCCACGAATTTCATCACCCCGCGCCCGATCAGGTTGCGCGACACCACGCCGACGAACAGGATCAGGACGATCATGGAGATGAATCCGAGTCCCGGGATGTGGCGGCCGAGTACCTGGTCGAAGACCGGCGAGATGATCCCGTCCACGGTGGTGAACAGCAGGTGCAGGACCCAGGCCGTGATGACGATCGGGATGATCAGCACCAGCCCCCGTCCGAACGTCCCCCGGACCAGGCCCCAGAATGTCTGAGTGTCTCCGCTCATGTGCGCTCCGCGGTCGGTTGCCGCCGGAAGAAGGCCCGGGCGTTCTCGAGGTCGGCCGGGGTGTCAACCGAGAGCGTTTCGTACGTCCCCACCGACACGCTGATGCGGTACCCGTGTTCGAGGATCCGCAGCTGTTCCAAATTTTCAGCGCGTTCCAGGGGGGTGGGCTCCCATGAGGAGAACATTCTGAGAAAATCCTTCCTGTACACGTACAGCCCGATATGGCGGAGCCAGGGGACGCCGCCGCCGCCGGTGTCGCAGGGGATGGGAGACCGGGAAAAATAGAGCGCGTCGCCGTTAAGCGCGACGGCCACCTTCACCACGTCGGGGTTCCCCAGTCCCGCCGCGTCCCGGACCCGTGACGCGACGGTGCCCGTGTGGACGGCCGGTTGGTCGAGCACAATCCGGACGGCGTCGTCGATCATCCCGGGCGAAATGAACGGTTCGTCCCCCTGGACGTTGACCAGCACGGGGTTGCCCGGCAGTGAGTCCGCCACGAAGGCGATCCGGTCGGTGCCGGTGCCGAGATCCGCCGGCGTCATCACCGCTTCGACGCCGGATTCCCGCGCTGCGGCGGCGATCGATACGTGATCTGTCGCCACGATGACCCGCGACACCAGCGTTGAGCGCGCGGTCCGTTCGGCGACGTGACGGATCATCGGTTTACCGCCGATGTCCGCCATCGCCTTGCCGGGGAGCCTGACCGAGCCGTATCTGGCCGGGATCACGGCGACGATGTCGGGCCGCGATGACATTCAGCGTTCGCCCACCACCCGGGGCACCCTGAAGAACTTCTCCGTGCGGTCCGGCGCGTTGCCAAGGACCTTAGCCGCCGGGAGGGAGCCGGTCTGCTCGTCATTCCGCATCACGTTGGTCACCTCAAGGACGTGCGAGAGCGGTTCGATGCCGGTGGTGTCCAGTTCGTTGAGTTTCTCCATGTAGGCCAGGATGCTGTTGAGCTGCCCGGTGTAGGTTTTTTTCTCGGAATCCGTCAGCGCGAGCCTGGCCAGTTCCGCGATGTGTTCCACGTCTTTGATGGTTACGGACATGGTATCATGCTTTCATCGTGATGGGTGAGGTGTCGTGAGATGACTTCGCGCACCCTGTCGCGTAGCGCCAGTTCCCCTTCCCTGCCGTCGGCGGCCGGGGGCGTGATGGGCGCGTCGAGCACGAGCCGGATGGTACCGGACCGGACTTTCCACGAATTGCGGGGGAGCACGTTGTGGCTTCCGAGGAGCGTCACCGGCACGACGGGGATGCCGGCCCTGGCGGCCAGGTTGAACGGGCCCCGCTTGAATGGCTGCAGTCTCCCGTCGGCGGACCGGGTCCCCTCGGCGAACAGCAGAACGGAAGACCCATCCCGGATTTTTTTCGCCGTCGAATCCAGCGTGGAGAGCGCGTCGGTCCCCTGTCGCCGGTCTATGGCGATGTACGTCTTCCCGAGCCTGAGTCCCCAGCCGAAGAACGGGATCTTTTCAAGCTCTTTTTTATAGACGAGCCGCACGTCCTGCGGGATTCCCGCGAGCACCGCGGGGATATCGAAATAGCTCGCGTGGTTGGCGACGTACACGTAGCTGCGGGAGAGGTCGAGCCGTTCCGTTCCACTCGTCCTGAGTTTCACGCCCGAAATGGCCAGCACGCCGTGCGCGTGGAAACGGGCCAGGGTGTGGAAAATTTTTCCCGTCCTGTGGAAGGGCACGGCCAGGATTTCCAGCGTCGAGACGAAGACCGTGAACGCGATGAGAACGACGAGCCGAAAGGCCGAGAGGAGAACGGTCATGAGAGAGTCCGGCCGGTGAGCGCTGGTTCTGTGAAATTGGGGCGGAGTGACACGACGCCGGCCTCGGAACGGGTGAAGAGCTTCGTGGTTTGCCTAACTTACAAAACCCGGTCAAGAAATGCAAGAATCTCCCGTGGGGTGGCTCTGCGATCGGCGGTGTCTACAGACTGTCCCGTTCGATGCTTTTCAACTCCCACAGGACCCTGGCGTAATCTTCGCTTCCGGGGGGGAGGATGGACAGAAGATTTTTCAGCGTGAGGATGACCCCTTCACGGTCGTTCCTCGACGCGTAGATCATCGTCAGTCCGAGATAGGCGTTCACCAGGCGTCTGTCCCCGGCGAGCGCGGAGCGGTAGGCCTGTTCAGCTTCATCCAGCCTGCCGAGCGCGTACAGGCTGTCGCCTGCCCTCACGAGGTCATTGTCCGGTTCCGGTGTTTCGTTACGACCGCCGGTGGCGCCCGTCACGGGTTTCCCCGGGGAGGCACGGAATGTCAGGATGTCCCCGAGAGCCTTTTTCGCGGTCTCGTTCTCCGGTTCCAGCGTCAGGAGTGTACGAAACAATTGTTCACTCCTGGCCAGCTTACCCTGCAACGAGAGGATCAGTCCGAGTTTTCCAAGAAATGCCACTTTCCTGCCCGTCTCCATATCCGAGGAAAGGAGTTGATCGAAAAGAGGGGACGGGAACCTGTGATCATCGGTCTCCCCGGGATAATGGTAGAACCAGAGCGACGGGCCGGTGAGGCTGTCACCCGGTTCGATCGACCAGATACGATTCCACTTCGTCCTGAGGGTATCCAGGTAGCCGAGGATGTCGCGGAATCTGCCTGGTTCCAGTCGATATCTGCCGTAATCGAAATCGCTCATGACGACGAGGTCGATATCCTCGTACCATTCCGGGTTGTAGAATGGGGTCATCTGTTCGGAACGTACCGCGGTGAACTGGATCGGAAGCGTGATATATTTGGTCGTGGAGAGCTCGATCCCGAACGGTCCGGTGGCGATGGCGGACCCGGGTTTCAGGTTCTTTTCGATCCACTCCATTGCACGGGTGCGCGTATCGGGCAGGCCCTGGACCAGCTGGTACCTGGTGACGGCCCGGATCGAAGGTATCAAAAGGAGGAAAACCAGTATGCCCGTACCGTACCGCAGAAGCGATCCCCGTAGCGGGCCGGTTGTATTCCGGCGGGATTTCATCCGGAGAGTCAGCGATCCGCCCAGTCGCGCAAGACCCACCGCGGCGATCATCAACAGGAAAGGAACGACCGGCAGGATGTAACGGTCCGCCCTCATTTTCCATGCGGCGAGCATGACGCAGTAAAGGACCGGAATCAGGAGGAGCAGGTACGACTTTTTCCGCTCTGTCCGGACCAGATATACCGCCGAGAGCAGCGCGGCCGCCGTGATGGGGATCCCGAGATTTGCGGGGAGTGATTCCAGGAGATAGTACGAGATGGTGCTTGTATCGGGATCGAGACCGAGATGTCCCATCTCCATGTGGGATTCGGTATCCCTGAATTTTTCCATGAATTCCGTGAAATGCGTGAAGATCAACGGATTACACACACAGAAGACCGCCGCCGCGGTGGCGCCGCCCGCGATGAGGCCTCGGAGCCGATCCGGCCGAAAGCTCTCCCGGAATGACCCTGCCGCGAGTACATGGGCGGCAATGAGTGCAACGAGGAGAATTCCTCCATTGTATTTGGAGGCGGCGGCAAGTCCGATCGAGATGCCCGCGGCCGTGTACCACCCCATGGACGGCTTTTCACTGAGCCGGCAGAGACAGTAAAACGTGGTGACCGAGAAAAAGGCGAGGAGCGTATCGACGTTGATGAGGTGAGACTGGCGGATGTGCAGAACGTTGAGGCAGATCAGGGCTGCGGCGATGGTCGCCGATTCGCGGTCAAAGTACCGCTCAAGCGCAAGATAGCTCATGACGATGATGCCGGCGTCGAACAGGATGGTCGTGCACCGAGCCACCAACGTGAACGTCGAGGGGTTGACATCGAACAGCGCGATGAAGGCCGGAAGACTCTCATACGCTCCAGGGATGTATCCCCCGCAGAAATGGAAAAACTGCATAAGCAGATGCAGGTAATAACTGAACGCCGGATAGATGAAAAAATGGTTATCGATTGACGACGGAAGACCGGGCCAGAGTTTCATGGCGAACCGGAGGGGGATCGCTTCCTCGTAGAGATGGGGAAGCCCCCACCCGGTGTTCCAGAGGCGGAGCAGAACGGCCACGATGAGAATGATCCCGGGGAGGCGACGGGTGGCGAACACCGATCGTATCGCTCCGTGTGGTCCCGCCGGTAGCGGTTTTTGTCGCCGGGCCGGTGACATAACTTTCCCTCAGATTCTCCCCTGACCGGTTTTCCCCAGAACGCGATAGATGACCGGCGCGGTCGATACGGTAATCGCCATGAAGAGCGCCCCGCCCAGCAGGTCCACGACGTAATGGTAGCGGAGATACACCGTGCTCACGATGAGCAGCGCACCGAGGACGGTGATGAGGTGCCTCGACCGCACACGGTGTTTCCAGGCGAAGTACATGGTGAGCATGGTCATCTGCGTGTGTCCGCTCGGGAAGACATCCCGCTGCGCCAGGGCCATGGGGTTGGCGGCGCCCGCCGGGATGGATTCGCCGGCGTTGATCGCCCCGCGCAGAAAGTCTGTGAGGAAAAGTCCGGGCAGATCGGTGTTCATCGAACCGAATTCATGGAGGGTGAACCTCGGGCCGACGCCGGGGAACGCGATGTACCCGGCGTAAGAGAGAAAAAACCCGTAGGTGATGCAGAAGACGACGTCTGAAAAAACCCCCCGTGGATCCCGCCGGTACAGTTCCACCCCCAGGGCGATCATGATGAGATAATAACTCGCATACGAAATCTGAAGTATTTCGGTGACAATCGGGTGCGAGAGGCGGGAGAGCCAGACCGTGGGGTCGGTGCCGAACAGCCAGCGGTCCGCCTCGATGAAGGCCGCGTCCCAGTCGGCCCTGTGCATCGATTGGATGACGACGTGCACTTCCTTGAACACAATGAAGATCATCAGGACCGGGTAGAAATTCCTCGCCACCGAAAGAAGACGGTTTCCGGGGAACATCCTGTCGGAAGCGCCGAGCGCGAAGATGCCGGCGACGATCGCCGCGTTCACGCCGAGAAGGAGAAGGCCGTCGGCCGGTTCGCCCGAGGCGATCGGATAAAAAATCGTGAGCGCAGCCAGGAACAGAATGACGAGGGCGTCCACGGGGCGAAGATTTTTCATTATCGGGGCGGACAGCCGTGGACCGTTGCGGGTCGTCATGTGTCGTTGTCCCGGTCGCGTTCCGGATGGCGGGCGATGAAAGCCTCAGACCAGCCAGTGGAGGAGCAGTGTGGCCAACGACAGGAAGATGGTGATTCCCACGACGTCCTGGAACGCCGTTTCGAACGGGCCGGCGGTCAGCGCGGGATCGAACCCGAGTTTCTTGGAGAGCATCGGCGAGGCGGTCCCGACGAACCCTGAGATGTTCACCGATACCAGCATCGAGACCCCGACCACGAGCCCGAATTCCCATTTGCCATGCCAGAGGGCCCCGATCACGCCGATGACCGCGCCGCAGACCGCGCCGATGATGAGCGTCGTCTGCAGCTGGCGCCAGATCGGGTTCCACCAGCGGTCGAGCGACACGTGGCCGGTGGCCATCGCCCGTACAACGATGGCCGCGGACTGCAGGCCGGTGTTCCCGGATATGGCGGAGATGATGGGGAGGAAGGACGCCAGGAGGATCACCTGGCTCAGGGTCTTATCGAAGTGATGAATCACCACGCCGGCGCCGAATTCCAGCACGAGCGTGAAGAGCACCCACGGGAGCCGGAGCATCGCGATCTGGCGCGGGGAGCGTTTTTCCATCTCATCGGCGTCGGAACCGACAAGCTTCGCGACGTCCTCGGCGTGTTCTTCCTCGATGACGTCGACGATGTCGTCGATGGTGATCCGGCCCACGAGCTGACCGGCGTGGTTGACCACGGGGAGGGAGACGAGGTCGTATTTCCGGAACATCGCCGCAACTTCCTCCTGGTCCACGTCGGGGTTGATCGATTTCGGTTCGGCCTGCATGATCTTGTACACGCGCCGGCCCGGCGGGTTAAGAACGAGCGCCTGGAGGGGGAGCACGCCCACGAGCCTCCCGCCGTCGTCGACGACATACACGTTATGTATCACGGTGTTGTTTTTCGCGCGGGCCCTCACGCCGCGTATGGCCTGGGCGACGGTGTCGTTCATGCGCGCCGCCACGTACTCCCTGCCCATGATGCCGCCGGCGGTCTCCTCGCCGTACTTCATCAGCTCCTGCACATCCACCGATTCCTCGGCGGGGAGGGCTCTCAGGACCCTGTCGGCGACTGCGGGGGGCAGCTCGGCGATCAGGTCGGTGGCGTCGTCGGAGGCGAGCAATCCGGCATAGGCCGTGATCTTCTCGGAAGGCAGTTTTTCAAGGATGACGGCCCTTGAATCGGGGTTCAGCTCGCGGAGCACCGCGCTGCCGGATGCAACGTCCAGCAACGCGAAGAAATACTCGGCATCGTCGGGGTCGAGCCCGTGGATGATCACGGCGATGTCGGAGGCGTGCAGGTCGGTGGCGATGTTCGCCAGCGGCGCGGCCGCCTGTTCCCTGATGAGCTCGCGGATGTCGCGCATCAGCTCCTCGTCCACCTCGATCGATTCGGACGGCGTGGAGGGGATCGACCCGATGATCGGGTCGTCGCTGGTAAACTGCTGTTCGGTGTCCTTCTGCTCTTCGCTCATTTTCTGTTGTCTTTCGGGCTCAGTTGTCTTTCAGGTGCCGCGTGAGCCGGATGAAATCTTCCACCGAGAGCGCCTCCGGTCTCAGGTCCAGTGAGACCGGGCAACCGGGGGGGATTGCCTTTCCGGGATTGTTTTCGTCCTGCAGGTACCGCAGGCTGTTTCGCAATGTTTTCCTCCTCTTGCCGAAGGTCGCGCGCACGATCGCCCGAAACAAAGGAAGGTCCAGGTCCTCCGGGAGGGCGTCGCGCATCGCGATCGTGAGGATGCTCGACCACACCTTCGGTTTCGGGAAGAAACAGTTGGGCGATATGTCGAACGCGATTTTCGGGCGGCCGTGAAGCGCCGTCATGACGGATAAAATGCCGTAGTTTTTCACCCCGGGCCCCGACACCACCCTCGCGGCCACTTCTTTCTGTACCATCAGCGTGCAGTCGGAAATGTGCGTGAACTCACCGAACAGCTTGAAGAGGATCGGACTCGTCAGGTGGTAGGGGATGTTCCCGACCACGCGGACCTTCCGGCCGAAGCGCGCGCTCAGTCCGGCGATCGACACCTCGAGGATGTCCGCGGGGATCACCTCCGCCCCGCCGGGGCCGAAACGTTCGGAAAGGCTCCCGGTCATCCTTCTGTCTATTTCGACGAGCACCAGGCGGCAGCCGGAATCCGCCAGGAGCCCGGTGATCGCGCCACCGCCGGGGCCGATCTCCAGGACGACGTCGTCCGGTTTCGGGTCCGCCACCCGCGCGATCTTCCGCGCGATGTTCTCGTCCCTCAGGAGGTTCTGCCCGAGCGACTGGCGGAGCTTCAGCGTGACCGGTCCGGAGGTCACTCGCCTGTCAGGGCTTGATGAGTTTCTTGAGCCCCTCGGCCGCCTTCTTCAGCGGGCCCAAGAGTTTCTTCGCCGCCTCCTCCCCGAGGCGCTGTTTGAGGAGGTTTTCCTGAACCCGCGTGTCCAGCTTCAGCACGGGGGAGGCGGACTGCCCGCTCACCAGGAAATCAAAGCTCATGCTCCCGTCCCTGTCGGTGAAAAACTTGAGAAGTTCGCCGGAGACGCCCCGGGGGTTGATCTTCGCGGTGACGCTCTCCGGCAGGCGGACATTCAGGGAATAATCGATCGAACCGTCGAGGCCGTGCACGCCGTTGACGGTGATCTCGGCGTCCTTTCCGCCGATCTTCAGGTCTTTCACGGTCAGTTTGCCGTCCGCGACCGAAAAACTCTGCGACCAGTTTTTGAATTCCACCTCCCTCAGGTTGTCCGCCGAGAGGAACCCGGCAAGTTTTTCCAGCAGGGGCAGTCCGGTCAGTTTCCCGTCGGCGACGATTGCGGTGCCGGCCCCGGTGAGGGTGGTTGTGCTGATGCCGAGCGTGTCGTCCAGGTCGCCCTTCATCTTTGTGGAAAGCGTCAGTTTGCCGGACAGGTATTTCCCGAAGGTCGTGAAGGGGCTCAGCAAAGAATTCGACTCGACGCCCCTGACATCCAGCGAGAGGTCGAACGGACGTCTGGCGGGGTTGCCGAGATCCAGGCTGCCGGACGTCTCGACCGAACCCCCGAAAACGTCCAGGCGCAGGTCCTTCAGTCTTGCGATCCCGTCGTTCACCGCGATCGCCCCGCGCGTGCCGGTAAAGGTGAACTTCTCCGTCCTGAGGGTATCGATGTCCACCGTGCCGGCCATGTCGATGCCCGGCAACAGGAGAGAACCCCCCGGTGTGCCCGCGGCCGAGGACTCCCTCCCGTGTCCCGCATCGCGGGCGGAGGTGTCCGTCCCGTCGGTCGGGATGTCGGCGATATTGAGATTCTTGGATTTCAGGGCGAACTCGAGAAACGGCTTCGCCCCCTTCGCGTCGCCGGCGTCCATCGCGAGCGAGAGATAATTCCTGAGGGTCGCGTCAAGCCTCAGGTCCGACCCGCCGAGGACGAGCGTGAGGTTTTTCAGTGTGAGCCGCTGGTTGTTGAAGGTCACCTCCCCGTTCAGGTGGCGCAGCGGCCGGGCCATCCCGGGCGTCGCGTACGAAACGTCCCTGAGCTTCAGCGTTCCCGAAGCACGGATGCTTTTCGGCTCCAGGGGCCTTCCATTCATGGAGATGTCGCTCGAGATGATGCCCGCGAGCTGCGTTCCCTCTTCGAGCGGGTAATATTCCCGGATCTCGTCGAGCGCGATGTTGCCCCTCAGCGATCCGTCGATGGCCGGCGCACCGAACCCGGTGACGGTGAGATTGCCCGTGAGGGTGTTCGACCCGAGCGTCACCGAAATGTTCCGCAACTCCAGGGTGCCGGCGTCCTTCCCGCCGACGGGGGCTTCGGGGATGACGAGCGCGCCGTCGAGCGAGACCCCTGTGATCGATTTGGTGAGGGAGCGGTACCGGACCGTGCCGTCGGAGATCCGGAAAGAGGCGTTGACGCCGGGGTTCAGCGTATCGTTCGACCGCCCGGCCACCTTCATGGAGAACGACGCGTTCCCGGAGGCCGCGACGTCCGAGGCGCCCTTCATCATCGCCGCCGGGAGGAGCGAAAGAAGATGTTCGACGGTGAGTCCGGGGGAACCTACGGTAAGATCCACCACGGCGGTTTCCTCCCGGATGCCCCGCACCGATCCGGCGAGCTTCAGCGGGACGTCCTTCAGCAGAATCGAAACATCTGTGAACTCCAGGCGGTCATCGGAGAGGAGGTACGCCACCTGTTCGGTCGCCTCCAGCGGCAGGTTCTCGATGTACCACGAGGTCCCGGTGCCGTAGCTGAATTCCCGGATCCGGCTTTCTCCTTCGAGCGCGGCGGTGTTCATGGATTCGTCGGTCCCCAGCCGCAGGGTCTGGTGGAGGCCCGTGATGATCCAGCGCGAGTCCAGTTTCCGGTTGAACCATTCGATCCGGCCGTCGATGATCTCCATATTCGACAGAAGAAACGCGCCGAGCCGGGCCGGGCCCTCCCCGGGGGACGCCCCCCGCCCGGCGGCGTCACCGACGATGCGCGCACCGCCGCCGGCGGAAGTGTTTTTCCTTCCGTCGGCCGTGACGTCGAGGTATATCACGGGCTCTTCGAGCGTCAGGTTGTTGACCTCGAGCCGCCTGCGGAGCAGGGGCATGAGCTTCACGTCGATGAAGAGCCGCCTGAGCGACAGCAGATACGGGTTGGGGAACTCACCTCCCGGAGGATTCGACAGTGTGAAGCCGGACACCGTGATTCCGAGGCCTGGGAAGAACGAAAACGAAATATCTTCCAGGTCCACCGTCCGGTGCGTCGCCGCTTCAATCTCCGGTACGATGAGGGCTTTGAGACGCTCGTCGGTGAGGTAGATCTTAAGCGCCAGCATGGCGGCACCGGCGAGGATCACCGGAGCGGCGAGAATCCAGAGCCATCGTTTCTTTTTTCTTTCGTTTCCCATCTGAACTGCGTCTTTGGTGTGGAAGAAAAATATATCGAAAACGGGCATAAATTCAAAAGATTGTTTCGATTTTCACGAATACGTATATTGAAACACCCCATGACTACAGAGAATGCGAAGAAACTACCCGTGGCCGTCGGCGCGATCCTGGCCGCGCTCATCGCGTGGCTCTCGGTGAACATGCAGGGGGAATATTCCATCGTGAAAAGCGTTCCGGTGGTCTTCGAGGACATGAAGGAGGGCAAGGCCTTCCGGTATCCCATTCCCCGGATAATGTCGATACGGCTGCGGGGAAAGGGCTGGGTGGTGGCCGGTCTGTTCTTCTCGCCCGATTTCAAGTACTTCATCAATCTCTCCTCGGTGGGAGAAGAGCCGGTGATCATCACCGGCAAGGACGTGCAGGACCACGTGACCCTCCCGGTGGACGTGCAGGTGGTGGATGTCAGGCCGGACACCCTGCGGGTGGCGCTTTCGGATTATTACGAGAAACGCGTGCCCGTCTCGACCCGGCTCGTGTTGAATTTCAGGGAAGGATACGGGCAGGTCGGCCCGGTGGAGGTCAGCCCCGAGAGCGTGACGGTCGGGGGGACGCTGGATTTTCTTCAGGCCGTGGCCTCCTGGAACACAACATTCAGGCGGTACACGGACCTCAGGGCGCCGATCGACGAGGAGATCCCCCTGGAAGCCCTCCCAAGTTATTCCTACAGCGTACCGGTGCAAAGCGTCAGGGTGAGCGTGAACGTCGAACCATTCGCGGAGAAACTGTTCACCGGAATCCCGGTGAGCGTGGGGGAGGTCCCCCCGGGACTCGAGGTGATCTTCATACCGCCGAAGCTCGATATCGTCGTCCGCGGGGGGATCGAACAGCTGGCGGCGCTCTCCGGCTCGAGCTTTTCGGCCGGGGTGACATACGCCGGGCTTGAACGGGATTCAACCGGTTTCGTGGTCCCCGTCCTGCGGATCCCCGGGGGGCTGAAAGTGGTGGATAGAAAACCCGGTCGATTTCAGTTTATCATCCGCAGGAGACTCTGATCCCTCCAGCCGGTCCGCCGTCATTCATCATGAGACTCGCAATCAACATCGACCACGTCGCCACGGTCAGGAACGCGCGCGGGGGCGCCGAACCGGACCCGGTCGTTGCCGCCCGTGCCGCCGAAAAAGCCGGCGCCGCCTGCATCGTCTGTCACCTGAGGGAAGACCGCCGGCACATCCGGGACGACGACGTCCGGCGGCTGAGGGAATCCGTCCGGACGAAGCTCGATCTTGAGATGGCGGCAGCCGGCGGCATCATCGCCGTTGCCCGGAAGGTCCGTCCGGATCTCGCCACACTGGTCCCCGAGCACCGGCTCGAACTCACCACGGAGGGCGGACTCGACGTGGCCCGCTCGCCGGCCAGGATCCGCCGCGCGGTGGACCGGCTGCACGACCGTGGGATCGCGGTGAGTCTTTTCGTGGACCCGGTCCGGAGGCAGATCGACGCCTGCCGCGAAACCGGGGCGGACATGATCGAAATTCATACGGGGGAATACGCCGGCGCGGTGAGCGCGCCACGGCGGCGGCGGCTCCTGGCGGTGATCAGGAAGGCCGCCGTGTACGCGCGGGAACTGGGGCTTGGGGTGAACGCCGGACACGGACTGAACTACGAAAACATCCGGCCCGTCGCAGCGATACGGGAAATCGAAGAGGTGAGCATCGGGCACGCGGTGATCGCGAGGGCGCTGGTAGTGGGGATGGAACGGGCGGTGAGGGAGATGCGTCTGCTGCTGAGAAATGGCGCGGGGAAATGAGCCGGCCCGGGGGGACGGACCGTGAACAGCCGGGACGGTCATGTCGTTACTGGCTCTGCTCGATCCTCCGGATTTCGTCCCTGAGCTTGGCGGCTTTTTCGTAGTCCTCGCGTTCGACCGCCTCCTTCAGCGCCGCGCGCATCGCCTCGAGTTTCGATATCTTGGAATCCTTTCCCCCCGTCGGGATCGCCGTGCCGGCGTCGCCCTCTTCCTGCTGCTCGTTGTCCGGGAGAAAACCCGCCTCGTCCATCACGCTGTCGGCGACATAGATGGGCGCGCCGAACCGCACGGCAAGGGCGATCGCGTCGCTCGGGCGCGCGTCGATTTCCCGGCTGTCGAAGGCCAGCCGCGCGAAGAACGTCCCGTCCTTCAGTTCGCTGATGACGATTTCGGCCAGGTCGCTGCCCATCGTTTCGAGGATGTTCTTCATCAGGTCGTGGGTGAGCGGCCGGGGCGGTTTGATGCCCTCCATTTCCAGGGCGATCGACTGGGCCTCGAACGCGCCGATAATAATCGGGAGCCGCCGGTTGCCGTTGACTTCTTTCAGGATGAGCGCGTACGCGCCGCCTGATGCCGGGCTCGTCGAGAGCCCCAGGATGTCGACCTGGATTTTTTCCACGTTGGTCTTTACTTCCCCAGTGTTTTTTTGAGTTCCCCGGTGAGGGCCGGGAGAATTTCGAATACGTCGCCCACGATACCGTAATCGGCGACCTGGAATATCGGTGCGTCCTTGTCCTTGTTGACTGCAACAATATACTTTGAACTCGACATTCCCGCAAGGTGCTGGACGGCGCCTGAGATTCCGCACGCGATGTACAGCGACGGGGAGACCGTCT
>DATEDB010000113.1:0-4188 GCA_035286625.1 Bacteroidota bacterium | reverse complement strand
CATGATGTTCATGATGCCGATTCCGCCCACAATCAGAGACAGCCCGGTGATGATCAGTCCGATCCCCCCCACGACGAGGGTGAACTGCCCGAAGGTCTGCGTCAGGATTTCCTGGGCGTTGATGTTGAAATTGTTCGGCTTGCCGGGGTCGATGCGGCGGACCTTTCTGAGGATTCCCTCGAGTTCCAGTTTCGCGTTTTCCATCTCCTCGACGTCGGCCACCTTCACGTTGATGGTGACCCAGCGCCTCGAACCGAAACGGTTCTGAAAGGATTCGAACGGGATGAAGACCCGGTTATCGGAGGTGAAGCGGCCCCACAGGCCGCCCTGTTTCTCGTACACCCCGAGGACCTGGTAGGGGGCGCCGGCCACTGATATCGTCTGTCCGACGGGGTCGCCCGTCGGGAAGAGCTTCTCGGCGACGGTCGCTCCGATGACGCAGACAAGCCGCCCGCGATCCGATTCTTCCGCGGTGAAAAATCTGCCGTCGATGTTCATGTTTCCGGAGGCCTCGTTGTAGGCGTGCGTGGTGCCCGTGACGAAGGCGTCCTCCAGCTGGAAGTTGCCGTTTTTGACGACCGTCCGCCTGACCACCACGGGGGCCGCCGCCGAGCTGAGTTTCGCCTGCCGTTCGATCACGTCGACGTACTGGGCCTTGATGTCGGGCCGGTTCCGGATAAGCGACCAGTCCTCGTTGGATACCCAGGGAAATTTTTGTACATACAGAATGTCGGTGCCGAAGGCCTTCGCGCTCTTCTCGAACGCCTTATCCAGCCCGTCGATGGCCGTGGCCATGCCGGTCACGGCCACGATGCCGATGATGATCCCCAGCGTGGTCAGCACCGAGCGCATCTTGTTGGCCCTGATCGCGCCGAACGCGATCATCAGGCCTTCCCTGATTTCCTGTGCGAAATACATGGGGACTCCCCGGTTATGCCACTGCGGCGATTCTGGTCACGTTCTCGTCGCTGGCGACCTCGCCGTCCCGGACCCTGATGATCCTGTCGGCGTGCTCGGCGATGTATTCCTCGTGGGTCACGAGAATAATCGTGTTCCCCAGTTTGTGGATCTCCTCGAAGAGGATCATGATCTCATCGCCGGTCTTAGAGTCCAGGTTGCCGGTCGGCTCGTCGGCCAGCAGGATCGAGGGCCTGTTCACCAGCGCCCTGGCGATGGCCACGCGCTGGCGCTGGCCGCCCGAAAGTTCGTTCGGCTTGTGATGAATGCGGTCGCCCAGTCCCACGTGGTCGAGCGCCTCGGTGGCCTGACGCCTGCGCTCGACGGAGTGCACCCCCGCGTAAATAAGGGGCAATTCCACGTTGTGGAGGGCGTCGGACCTGGCCAGCAGGTTGAACGTCTGGAAGACGAACCCGATTTCCTTGTTCCTGACCTTCGCCAGCTCGTTGTCGTTCATTTCGCTGACGTTGATCCCGTTGAACTCGTAGAGACCCGAGGTGGGCGTGTCGAGGCATCCGATGATGTTCATGAGCGTCGATTTACCGGAGCCCGAGGGGCCCATGATGGCGACATACTCGTTTTTTCTGATCGCGACGGAGACGCCCCTGAGGGCATTGACCTGTTCGGCGCCCCCCATGTCGTACGATTTCGTGATCTGCTGAAGGTTGATGACCTGGGAATCCTGCATGGTAAAGTGCTCCGTAATGTGTGATGGCGTCTGTGTGGTCAGGGCGTACCCGGACGGTCCTTTTTCTTCTCGGTTTCGATCCGGACCTTCGATCCCTCTTTTAACTCCCTGTTGATCGCCTTGTAACTCCCCGAGACGACCTCCTGGTCTTTATTCAGGCCCGAAACAATTTCGGTGTAGGCGTCGTCGGATATCCCGCGCCTGATTTCGTACGACTTCGCGGCGTTTCCCTCCACCACGAAGACGATTTCCTTCGGCTTTTCCGCCTTTTTCTTCTTCGGCCGGTTCACCGCACTCAGCCCGCCGGTCTCATCCTCGCCGTCACCCTCGCCCATTTTCTCTTCCTCCATCCCGTCCATTCCCGGCATCCGGACCGTGACGCTCTGAATCGGGACGGTCAGCACGTCCGGCCTGGTGTCGGTTTCGATGGTGGCGTTCATCGACATGCCGGGGCGCAGCCGGGGTTCGGTGTCGACGATGCGGATTTTTACCTCGAAATTCGTGACTTCTTCCTGTGTCCCCAGTCCCCTGGTTTTCGCGGCGTTGCCGATTTCATAGACGATGCCCGTCAGCTTCCTGTCGGTGATGGCGTCCACTTCGATCCGGGCCGTGTCGCCGATGGAGATCAGGACGATGTCGTTTTCGCCCACGTCCACCCTGGATTCCATGTGCGAGAGGTCGGCGACGGTCATGACCTGGGTTCCCTGGAACTGGGCCGTCCCGAGGACGCGCTCGCCCAGCTCCACCTGGAGGCCGCTGACGATGCCGGCCATGGGGGCGTAGACGGTGGTCTTCCGCAGATCCTCCGCCATCTGGTCAACGGAGGCTTTCGCCTGGTCGTAGAAGGCCCGCCGGGTTTCGTACGTCGTTTTCGCGGCTTCAAGCTCGGACTCGGAGATGAGCCCCTTCAGGAAAAGCTCCTTCGCGCGGTTGTACTCCGATTCACCCTGGGTCAGGTTCGCCTGCGCGGATTTCAAACCGGCGTCGGCCCGGTCCTTCGCGGCGATGTAGATGTCGGGCTTGATCCGCACCAGGAGGTCGCCTTTGGCGACCTTCATCCCTTCCTTCACCGGGAGTTCGATGATCTCCCCGCTCACCTCCGGGCTGATGAGCACCTGGATTTCCGGGTAGATCTTGCCGGTGGAGAGGACCGTCTGTGTGACGGTCCGCGATGTCACTTTTTCCACCTGTACCGGTATCACAGGTTCGTTTTTACTGCCGAGGACCACCAGGAGCGCCAGCACCGCGAGGACCGCTGCGAGGATCGAAAAGATGATGATCTTCTTTTTTGACTTCTTCTTTGACTGCTGTACCATGTGTCCGAACCTCCTGGTCAGGATCCGTTATTGAGAAATTGTTCCGAGGGAATACTCCATCGACTTCTTCGCCAGAAGGTAGTCGAAGATGGAGTTGACTTTTCCGCTGACGGCGTTTGTGTAGTTGGCCGTGGCCACGAGCATATCGAGAAGCGTTCCGGCGCCGAGGTTGTATTTCTCCTCGGCGATTTTTCTGTCCATCTCCGCCGAGAAGACGCTGCTCGTTGTCACGATCACTCTTTTTTCAGCCTGCTGGAGGTTCAACAGCGCCTTTCTGATATCCACCGCGATCTGTCGCTCCGATTGTTCGAGGTCCTCATGCGAGTTCATTTCAGCAATCTGCGCCTGCTCCACCTGGTTCGAGGTGGAGAAACCGTTGAAGATCGGGAGGCTCACGCTGAGGCTCAGCGAGAGGCCCCGGTTGTCCCTGAGTTTGCTCAGCTCCGGATTCGAATACCCGTATGAACCGGACGCGCTGACCGTCGGGAGGTGGCCTGCCCGCGCCATCGTCACCGAAGAGGAGGCCGCGTTGTAGGTCTCGACGGTCGCCTGGTGATCGGGCCTCTGGGAGATTCCCATGGCGACGAGATTACCGAAATCGGCGTACTGACGGTTGACCACTCCGAACTCGGAAGTGTCGATGTCCGCCTGGAAACCGGAAATATCAATCGAGTATGCGGCCTCGTCGAATTCGACTCCGAGATAGGCGATCAGGTCGGCCTTCGATGATTCATAAGTGTTCTGCGCGGAGATCACGGCGAGTTCGTCGTTCCCGACCTGGACCTGCTGGCGGTAGACGTCGGCCAGGGCCACCGCCCCGACCTTGTTGGATTCGGTGATGCGCTCGAGCTGACGGCGGGATCGTTTGAGATTGTCGTCTGCGACATTCAGGAGCTGGTAAGCCCGGGCGATGCCGAGGAACAGCACATGAGTGTTCATGATGACCGCCTGTTCGGTGCTTTTCACAGAATAACGGGTCGAGGAGTAGTTCGCCTGCGACCTTGAAATGTTACTCGTATTGGCGAACCCGTCGAAGAGGGTTAACCGGCTCGAAATCCCCGCCCCGTAGTTATTGTAGGCGTTGAACCCGGCCGGGTATTCAACGGGCACGCCGCCGATGAGGGTGACACCGCCGGCCTGCCATTGCTGTTGCCGTGAGAATGAACCCGAGGCCGACAGCGACGGGAGGAGGGCTCCGTAGGCCGCCCGCGTCGAGCTCTGGCTCCC
>DATEDB010000112.1:0-8752 GCA_035286625.1 Bacteroidota bacterium | reverse complement strand
GGTTCATCTTCAGGGTCAGGGTCCCGCTCCTCGGGGACGGCTGGTTCCTCGTCCGGAATTTCGCCGGGGCGATCCAGGGCACGGACACTCTCCTTCCCCGCGACGAGCCCCTGGCCACGTATTACTTCTCGACGGTCATCGGTCTGTTCGGGGTAAAAACCTACCCGGGATTCCTCGACGCGTTTTTTGCCGGTGACATGATCCTCGGGGCAGGTTTTATCCTGATCGCGTGGGCGACCGTCAGGGTCCTCTTCACCGGGGCGGTGGAACGTCTCGTCTCGTTTGCCATTGTGTGCTCCCTCCCGGCGATGAACCTGTTCTTCGGGTACGTGGAAACGTACTCGGTGGTCCTCTTCACGCTGGCGCTCTACGCCTGGACCGGGTCGCTTTTCCTGCGGCGGCGGGCTCCGTTCGTCCTGGCCGCCCTGGCTTTCCTCCTCCAGGTTCTCACGCACTATCTCACGATTCTCACCCTGCCCTCGCTCCTGTATCTCGGATATATCGGCTGGCGGCGCGGCGACGCGAAACAGATCATCGCCGGCGCGGCGGCGTTCGGACTCTCGGCGCTCCTCGTCCTGGCGGTCGTGGAATTCAGCGTCGAAAATTATTTTTCGCGGGTCCCCCACAGGCATTACCTTCCGGTGGTTCAACCGGATGATATCAACGAGAGGTATTCTTCACCGTACACAATGTTTTCCCCGTACCATGCCGTGGATCTCGGGAACCTGGCCGTACTGCTGGCGGCCGCGGCGGCTTTTCTGTTTGTCAGCGCCCCCTCCGCCGGTCCGCGCGGGGACACCGGTTCGTCTGAAGCGCACGCCGGGACCGGGAGGTTCCTCCTCTCCGCATCACTCCCCGTCGTTCTCTTCACTCTCGTCGCGAAATTCGACCTGGGTATGGCGCGCGACTGGGACGTCATCGCCCCCTACTCCTACCTGCTCACGCTGTCCGCGCTCGGGCGGTATTTTCGCCGCGCGCGCCCCGGGGACGACGCGCGCCCCGTCGTCCTCGCCGGGGGAATGAGCCTGGCCTGTTCACTGCTCTGGTTCTCGGTGAACGCTTCCCCCGCCGCGTCGGTCGAACGGTTCCTCTCGCTGCTGGACCCACGGATGATCGGGCAGGGCGGCATGTACAACGGAAACCTCTATCTGTCGCGTTACTACAGGCAGGCGGGGATCGGGGAGGAACGGTCGGCCGCGTTGTGGGAACGGTATCTCGGGCTGTACCCTGGGGACATGCGCGCCTACAGGAATATCATCGTCAACATGCAGGCAGCCCCTCCCGATGCGGTCATCGAAAAAATGTCGGGCTGGCGGCGCCGCTTCGGCGACAACCCGGTGACGAGGGGGGCCGTCGTGACGCTGTCGCTGGAGGCGGGAAATTCCGCCCTGGGAAAAAACCGTCCCGGCGAGGCCGGAATATTTTACGCCGCCGCGCTCGCGGCCGATTCCGGATCGGCCGCCGCGTGGAACAACCTCGGCATCGTCCGTGCGCGTGCAGGAGATTTCGGGGACGCGTCCCGGATGTTCACCCGGGCGGTCGAAATCGATTCTACATTCGCCGACGCGTGGTTCAACCTCGGACGTGCCTGGGTCGCCCTCGGGGACGACGAGAGCGGGAGGCGGGCGTTCACCCTGTCCGCCCGTTTCGGAAACGAGGCCGCAAAAAAACTCTTATCGGGGGATTCCGCGGGGCGCTGATCGCCGGCCGGCCCTGACCCGCATGATTCAACTTCCTCCGGACACCCCCCGCGCCGCTGTGGGTTCGGCACTCGCGCGGTCCGGGTGGCGCCGGCTGCAGATCAGGTTTTAACGCTCCCGGCTCATTCCATAGCTGAGGCGTTTTTCGTACTCACGGATGTCCCGGATGAGGTCGGCCCCGGCCTTCACCTGCGGGTCTCCCCCGAGGGTCGCGGCGATGCGGGCGCCCTCTCCCCCCTCGAGGCCCCTCAACTCCACGGAGATCGCGGAAAGGATCTCGTTGGCGTGATCACCGAGGGTGTTTTCCATCCGATCCACGAGCTGCCCCCTGATCCGGACGAGATCGGCCACGACGCCGGAATCCCCTTCCGTCTTCCTCACAAGGTCGATCGACTCATCGAGGTGGTTCACCGCGTCATCCTCGTACCTGAACTTCTGGTCCGCAAGGAACTCTCGGAATTTTCCGAGGAGAAGGTCCGGGGTTGCCGCCCCTCCGGCCGACACGCCCGCTGACTCGCCCGGATGATCGCGCCGGTAAGCGGTCGCGAACCTGAAAAACATCGACCGCCTTATCAGGGACGCATAGAGCGGGCTGTGCGACGCTTCCCCGACGACGGTGTCCGGCGCGACTCCGCCGCTTCCGTATTCGTTTCTCCCCTTCAGGGTCCTGAACGACTGATTCCTGCCGGAGGTGTCCTTGACCCCCCCGCGCGCGTAACTGATTTCCTGCAGGCAGCGCCCGCTCGGGGTGTAGTACTTCGCGGTGGTGATCTTGAGCTGTGTGTTGTACACCAGGGGCACGACCGTCTGGACGAGGCCCTTGCCGAAACTCCTCGTGCCGAGGATGATCCCCCTGTCGAGGTCCTGCACCGCGGCGGCCACGATCTCGCTGGCGCTGGCGCTGTTATTGTTGACGATGACGACGAGAGGAAGGTCGGGGATGAGGGGGTCCGCTCCCGAAAAATATTTCCTCTCGGATTCCGGTTTCCGGCCGCGGGTGCTCACGATGAGGCTTCCCCTGGGAACGAATTTTTCAACCACGTCCACCGCCGCGTCGAGCAGCCCGCCCGGGTTGTTCCGGAGGTCGAGGACGACGCCCTTCACCGGTCCCCTCAGGCGGAAGTCCTTCAGGGCGAGGGCGATCTCGTCGCCGGCGTCGCGCGAAAACCTCTCGAGCCGGATATAGGCCACGCCGTCGCCGATCATTCCGGCATAGCTGACGTTCTTCAGCCGGATCTCCTCGCGCACGAGGACGAACTCCAGCGGGGCCGGCACGCCGTCGCGCTCGATTTGCACCCTGACCTCGGTGCCCGGCGCCCCGCGGGTGAGGACCCGGACCTCGGAGGGTTTCAGATCGGACAGGGGCTTGTCGTCGATTTTCAGGATCCGGTCGCCGGGAAGGAGTCCCTGGCGTTCGGCGCTGTACCCGTCCATGACCGTCATGATGGTGATATGCCCGTCCCGCGTCCCCACGGTGACGCCGATGCCCCCGTATTTTCCGCTGGTGATCAGGTCGACTTCGTCTCCCTCGTCGTCGTTGATGAAATTGGTGTACGGGTCGAGCGAGGAGAGCATCCCGTCGACCCCCGACTCCATGAGTTCCATGGGGTCGATCCCGTCGACGTAATTCAGCGATACCTCCCTGTACACGCGGCCGTAGACGTCGATTCCCTTGTTGATCTGGTAGAACAGATCGTCTCCCTGCCACGTGAATCCCGAGAGGACCGCGAACAGCACGATCAATCCCGTTTTTGTCACTCTTCCGAACACACCTTTCATGACGTGCTCCTTGTGCCTGATAATTTTCTCTCGACGTGTTTCCAGATTTCTTCATGGATTTGGGCGATCGGTCCGTGCCCCGGGACCACCGCCAACCGATCGGGTTCGTCGCGGGCGATCCTGCGGTAGCCGTCGACCACCATCCTGAAGAACACGTCCCCCGATCGTTCCATCCGGTCGGGCTTCAGGCCGGCCCGGATTTTTCTCTGCTTGATCTCGTCAGGATCCACATCCACGAACAGCGTCAGGTCGGGGGTCGTTCCCGCGGTGCAGAGACGGTTGAGCGTGCGGATTTCGTCAAGGGGCAGGTTTCGGCCGTACCCCTGGTAGGCGGTGGTGGAGTCGTAAAAGCGGTCGCACACCACGATGGTCCCTTCCCTGAGCGCGGGGAGGATGACCTCCCGGACGAGCTGCGCGCGCGCGGCGGAAAACAGCATCAATTCTGAAAGCGGATCGATCGGCACCGCATCCCGGTCGAGGAGGAGGGCGCGGATCCGCTCGGAGAGCTCCGTCCCTCCCGGCTCGCGCAGTAACATGACTTTCCTCCCTGCCGAGGCGAGGCGGTCGGCGACAAGCTTCGCCTGCGTGGACTTGCCCGAATAATCGATGCCTTCGAAAGTGATGAACATACCTGGATCATTGTAGGCAAAATCCGGGTCTCTATCAAGAAGCGTGGCGGGAAGCGCGGCGAATCGCGGGGGAAACGGTCTTGCGTCCGGCCGCGTTTTTCACTATTATATCCCGCTCGCTGTCTTCAATCCGGTGAATGGCCAGAAGAAAAAAATCCACCACGCGCACTCCGAAGGGGAGGCAGAAAAATCTTGCTGTACACGGGCGTGACCCCAGGCCGTCGGCCGGACGGATCCAATCCAGGAAGCAGGACCTCTCCCTGATCGACGCGGCGCTCGGCGGCGATCAAAGCGCCTTCCGGGAGCTGATGAAGAAACACCGGGACTCCATTTTCAATCTCATCCACAGGATCATCCGCGACACCGAACAGGTCGAGGACCTCACCCAGGAAACCTTCGTCAAGGCCTTTGCCTCGCTCAGGAATTTCAACCGTGAATACGCGTTCTCCACCTGGCTGTATAAGATCGCCACGAACAGCAGCATCGACTACATCCGGAAAAAGAAGCTCCAGACGATTTCGATCAACAAGCCCGTAATCCACGAAGACTCGGATTACAGCATCGAACTCCCCGACTCGACCTACGAGCCGGACAGGTTCATCATCCAGCGCCAGAAATCGACCATCATCGCCGAGGCGATCGCCCAGCTGCCCCCCAAGTACAGGAAGGTGATCGTCATGAGGCACACCGAGGAGCGCGATTACGCCGAAATTGCGAAAATCCTGAAAATCCCGATCGGAACGGTAAAAGCCCATATTTTCAGGGCCAGGGAACTGTTGTCAAAATACCTTCGCGATCGTATTTCTCATTATTGAAACATCAGTGTCGGATTTACGTATTCCCCTACAGGTATACGCATGAACAACCTGCTGAATCGACACGCGCGGCCCGTCGTGGCCGGCGCCCTTATCCTCGGACTCACGGGGTTCGCCCTCGTCCTCACCGATTTCAAGCCCTACAAGAAAATCCAGCGGGGCGACGAGAAGGAACTCAAGGTGACCATCGAGGGGGGTCTGGCCGATGTCCGCATTTCCCGCGGGACCTCCTCGTCGATCCTTGACGCGGAAAGGGCTACCGAAGAATCCGGCGCCGGCAGGGGGAACATCGAATACACCACAAGGGGGGGCATAGGGTACCTCACCGTCGACCTGAGTCCCGACGGCCGCGACAACAAGGGAAGCCGGAAACACAAATCCTGGAACCTCTCATCGACGTCGTGGAACCTCCGGTACACCGACGCCATTCCGATTTCTTTCGACATCGAGCTCGGCATGGGCGAGGGCGACCTCGACATGTCGGGGCTGAACGTGAAGGATTTCGACCTGTCCACCGGCGCGTCCTCCGTGAGGCTGGCCTTCAACGAACCGAACCGTACGATCATCGACAACATGACCATCGAGGCGGGCCTGAGCAAGTTCCGCGCGACGGGACTCGGTAATGCGAACTTCAGGCGTCTCCACTTCGAGGGCGGGCTGGGCAGGTACTCGCTGGATTTCAGCGGCGCCCTCGCGAGTGAGGTGGATATCGACGCCGAACTCGGGCTGGGAACGCTCACGATCACCATCCCGTCGAATATCGGGGCCAGGATCCTCTACGAAAAAAACTGGATCTGCGAGTTCGATTTCGACAGCGATTTCGTCAGACAGAACGACACCGAATACCAGACGGACAACTACACCTCCGCCCGCGGAAAGATCAACCTGCGCGTCCAGGCGGGTTTCGGCAGCGTCCGGATCCGCAGGGACTGACCCCCCCCTGAGACAGTCCGCGAACGAGTAACCTGCACCCGACCCGGCCCGCTGGCCGGGTTTTTTTGAGCTGCGCCACCCCCACCCGGGGACCGATTCATCACCCTGGTGACGCAGCTCACACCGGACGGACCGAAAGCTTGGTTTCCTCCCGGGGGATCGGTATCCTATCCCGAGATGAAAATCCGGCGAATCATACTGAACATCCTCTGTTTCCTGCTCGGTCTCGCCGTCATGGGTCCGCTGGGGCATCTCTTCGCCCAGGACCCGGTGACCGATGCATTGCGGCAGCTCTCGTCGGAAAACGTCCGCGGGTACCTCCAGCCGGTCATCGACGGGTTCGGGGCGAACCTCAATTCGGGCCTCTATCATTCCCCGCGCCTCGCCGAGGGCGGGTTCCACGCGCGGCTGGAAGTGATCGGGTCCGGGATGCTCATCGGCGAGCCGGAGCGTTTCTATCACGCCACGCCGCCCGAACCGTTCGACCGGACCCCGGTCAGGACGGCGACGATCCTGGGCGGGACGGGCACCACCGTCACCGGGCCGGGCGGGGTGGAATACCAGTTCCAGAACGGTCAGATCCAGGCCGACCTCTTCGGTCTCGGCACGCCCCAGCTCACGGTGGGCAACCTGTTCGGCACCGAGGCGATCGTGCGTTACGCCGTCGTCCCGTCGGTGAAAGACATCCCGAACAGCTCGCTGGTGGGGTTCGGCGCCAGACACAGCATCAGCCAGTACTTCCCCGGGTTGCCGTTCGAGGCGACGGTGGGGGCGTTCTGGCAGACTCTGAAGGTCGGGGACATCATCGGCGTCAGCGCCAGGAATCTCTCCCTGATGTTCGGGACGTCGGTTTCGCTCTTTACGGTCTACGGCGGAGTACAGCACGAATCAACGGTTATCGACGTCAACTACACCTACTCGGGCTACGGATCGACCCCGGGTTCGAAGGTGAGCCTGCACTATGCCACAGACAACGTGCTCCGCTGGACGACAGGATTCGGGATCAACCTCATCGGACTGCACCTCTATACCGACATCGGCGTCGGCAGGGTCACCGTGGTGACCGGGACCCTCGGGGTGGGATTCTGAAATGACCACCGGCGGCATGAAAGATCTCGCGCTCAGGATGGCCTTCGGGGCCCTCCTCCCGGTCGCGCTCGTGCTGGTCGGCTGCGAGTTCGGCACGAACCCCCTCATTCTCGACGGCAGCGCCTCCACCGCGAAGTTCCCGGTGGAGGCCGAAATACCTTTATTCCTGCAACCGGCCTTTTCCGTTTCCGACTCGGTCGACCTGAACGGGATTTACGATGATTTCACCGGGGTGGACTCGGTCAAATTCTACAACCTGACGTTCCTGTCCGAAGGCGATTCGGTCAATCTGACCATCCGCCTCACCGGGTCGATCACGGTCGACGGCGTGCCGTTTCTGAATTTTAACGACGTTCCGCTTTCTGTCTTCTCCCCGGAACGCTCGATTTTCACCTACGCGCCGGGATTCAGTTACGACGCGGGGGGTCTCGCCGTGATCCGCGCTGCGCTCGCCCCTCAATCGACCGACCGGGTGATCCGCATGTCGGGGGATTTCCAGGCCGACTCCAGGTCGCTCCACTTTTCGATGCAGGCCAGGATTTACACACAGGTCTTTATCGGCGCCGTGAACTAACCCCTTCTTCCCTGCAGGGCGATCATCCCGGCGGGATCGTCCGTGATCACGCCGTCCACACCCATCGCAATCGCCCTTTTCAGGCGCATTTTCCCGTTCACCGTATACTCCAGAACCCGCAGGCCGTCTTCGTGGGCCCGCCTCACGAACGACTTCCTGATGTTCCCCCCGCTGTAGATCAGCCAGCCGGCGCCGAGTCGCGCTGCGAGGCGCCTCCCGGAGGTCGACGGACAACCGGGGGGATAGACCAGCATACCGGTGTCGGCCGCGGGGAACAATTTTTTCTGGAGCGCGAGAGAGGGATGATGGAAGGAGCTGACAAGGACGCTCCCGGGGTGCGGGAAGTCCCTGAGGATCGCCGAAACCGCCCGAACCAGTGGCGCGGGGTCCTGCAGGCGGGAATCGAATTTCAATTCGACGTTGACCCCGATGCGGCCCGCCGCAAGGTCCAGGACCTCCTCCAGGAAAGGCACCCTTTCACCGGCGAACCCGGGCGAAAACCACGCGCCGGCGGATAACCGCCGGATGGCGGCGGACGCACTCAGCGAGACTCTTCCCCTGCCTCCGGCCGTCCGGGAAAGGGTGCTGTCGTGAAAGACGACCACCCGCCGGTCGGATGTCAGCCTGGCGTCGAGTTCGAAGGCCGGGGCGCCCCCGGCGATGGCCAGCCGGAACGCCGCCATCGTGTTCTCGGGGGCGCGGCGGGAGGACCCCCTGTGGGCGACGACCAGCGGTCCGGCCGCAGGAACCCCCGACGGAAGAGTTCTCCAGGAGAACATCAGGTGTGGTTCAGGAGCGATATGATATGTTCGTGGACGGTGTTCACCGATCCCGACCCCTGGATGTCGATGAGGACGCCGAGTTTTTCATAGTAGGACCGGACCGGCGTTGTGGACTGGTGGTAGACCTTCAGCCTTTTGATGACCGTCCCGGGCCGGTCGTCGTCCCGCTGCACCAGATCCCCCCCGCATTTCGGGCAGACCCGGTTGCCCCCCGGGTCTTTCACCCCGAGGTTGAAGATCGACCCGCAGGCCCTGCAGCTCACTCTGCGTCCGAGGCGGCGGATGATTTCCTTTTCGTCCACGATGAAATTGATCACACGGTCGAGGCTGATCCCGAGCTCGGCCAGCAAGGCGCTGAGCGCCCTGGCCTGGGGGAGGGTGCGAGGGAAACCGTCGAGAATGAAACCGCGGGAACACTTCGGGGAACTCAGGACGTCCCTGATGATGCCGA
>DATEDB010000111.1:0-3027 GCA_035286625.1 Bacteroidota bacterium | reverse complement strand
ATTCGTTCGAGAGCGACGCTTGAACGTACCGGCGCGCCGCGTCGAGCATCCTGTCGTACTGGCCGGTTTCGCGATAGGTCCAGGTCAGGTGCTGGAGCGCCCGTTCGAATGTGGGGTCGATCTCAAGTGTCCGGTTGAGATAGGTCACCGCCGTTGACAGGTCGTTGTCGTGGTAGGACCAGTCCCCGACGTTATATACCATTTCCTTGTCGTTCGGATAGTGCTTCTCCATATCCTTCAGGATGCCGATCGCCCCGCCGTATCCGTGTCCGTGGTCCTCCGCGAGCGCGTGCAAAAGGTACCTTTCCTTTTCGGGGATCCTGTCGATGAGGGCGAGCGCCTTCGGCATGGCGTCGTTGTCCCTGCCCGAACGGGCGCCGGACCAGTTGACGACGTACGCCAGGCGGTACCAGGCCAGGCCGAAGAGCGAATCGAGCGCCACCGCCTTCCGGAATTCCTCCTCGGCTTTTGTCATATCGAGCTTGTTCAGCAACTCTTCGCCCTTGAAGTAGTACTGGTACGCCTCCATGTTAGTGGTGGTGACCACGGCAAGGTCGGCGTTCGATTTTTTGATTTCATCCGCTTTCTCTTTCAACCCCGCGCGGGTTTTTTCCGAGAGGTTGTCGAGCATGCGGGGGATGCTTTCCTGTCCCTCTCCTTCCTCTTTTGCGGTGAAAAGGTAGTCGTTTTTCGACGGGTCCACGACTTTCAGGTCAATGATGTACAGCTTCCCGAGTTTCCGGATGGAGGCTGTCACCAATGCGCCTATCCCCGCCTTCGAACAGATCTCCTTCCCGACCGATTCGTCGATCTTGTCGACGTCGGCCTTGCCCATCTGTTTGAGGATGTCGAACATGTGAGACCGCGTGACGACGGACAGTTTTTTGGACTGCTCCATCGCCGTGGTGAGCATACCGGAGAGCCCGTCGAGTTCCGGCTCCTGCGTCTGGTTCTGGAAATCCGCGACGGCTATGGATAGCTTCCCACCCCCGTCGTCCGACGGGCCAAACTGCATGTAGGCGACCACCGCCAGGGCGATTGCAACGACAATGGCGGTGATCATCATCCAGCTTTTCTTCCCGGTCGGGATCTGGATGGTAACGCTGGATGTCCGCCGGGGGGGAGGCTGATTCGAGTTGTCATCCGCGTGCTCACCGGTAGCGGGACCCGAAGCCTGTACCGCGACGGGAACCGGGCCCGAAACCGGCGGCGGTACCGGCGTGGATTCTGCGGGCTGCGGGGTTATGAAACCGGAAACAGCGGAACCCCCCGAAACCCCGGAAGAAATCGAGTCCGATGACGGCGTCCCGAAAGGGGACGCCTGCACTCTCGGCATCGAGGTCTGCGACACCCTCATCGGGTCCTTCCTCACCCGCCGGATGTCGATCACCATGTCGTGGACGGTCTGGTACCGGTCTTCCGGGTCTTTCTCGAGCGAACGGCTGATGATGTGCAGCAGCTCGGCCGGGGCGTCGGGAATGTATTTTTCCAGCGGGACGGGCGGTTCGTTCGTGATGGAGTACATCAGAGCGGCCTCGTGCGCGCCTTCAAACGGCACACGGCCGGTCAGCATTTCATATAATAGCACCCCGAAGGAGAAAATGTCCGACCGGGCGTCGGCCTCCACGCCGCGCAGCTGTTCGGGCGCCATGTAGGCGAGAGTCCCGACGGTGCTCGATGAACGGGTGAGCTTCAGAGCGCCCTTGAGTTTGGCCAGACCGAAATCCATTACCTTCGCCTGGTTGCGCGAGTTCACCATGACGTTGTCGGACTTGATGTCCCGGTGGATGATGCCCTTGCCGTGCGCCTCTTCAAGTCCTTCGCCTATCTGCGTGGCAAGATTCAGCGCTTCGGCCAGGGGGATGGGGCCTGCCGCGATTTTTTTCCGGAGCGTGACGCCGTCCACGTGCTCCATCTCGATGAACATCAGCTTTTCGCCCGTCCTGCCGGAGGCCGGCGGCGCATCCACCTCGTCGATTCTATAAATATGACAGATATGGGGATGGTTCAGCGCGGCGGCAGCGCGGGCTTCCTGCGTGAAGCGCGTCTTATCCCCCTCGGTCGCGGAGATCTGCGGAGGGAGGAACTTGAGCGCAACCACGCGGTCGAGTTTCGTGTCCTGGGCGCGGTACACGATACCCATCCCGCCTTCGCCGAGTTTTTCGAGTATTTTATAGTGAGAGATGATCTGGCCGATCATTGCATCCTCCGGTTCAGGAGTGTTCCAACTCTTCCGGCATCCACAGGGAGCGATTCGTGCTGCGTCATTTCTTCACCATCCCCCTGAGCGCTGCCAGGCGTTTTTTCCCGTCGACCAGTTCCGGGATATCCCTGTCGGCGTTCTTCCACATTTCCACGAAGGCGCCGTAGTGTTCCATCGCTTTCTTCCTCTCACCCGTTTTTTCGTAAATCATCCCGGCAAGATATTCCGCCTTCGCCTCTGTGAGCGCCCTTGTCCCGTCAAATCCGAAAGTCCCCCCGTAAAAATTCTTCAATCGCGACAGCGTTGCAAGCGCGCTGTCGGTTTGGTCGGTCGCCGCGTACGATTTCGCCAGCATGAACAACCCGTCATGGTAGAGAAACGGCTGCGCCCTGAACAACCGGATTGCCGAACCGTAGTTGCCATTATGATATTCGCGGATTGCTTCGTTGAACTGGACCCCCGAAGGACGAATCACAGCCAGTCTCGTCCTTACGATCTCTTCCGCTTTATCGAAATCCCCCGACGCGGCGTAATAAGCTTCGAGGGCGAGATACAGATCCTGATCACCATAGCTCTTCAGCTCCAGGGCCTTCGAAAGAAAAGACCGGGCCTCGGCGGTGTCACCCAGCAGGGCGACCGCGTCGAAGGCCCTCCACGCCAGGGATGTGGCAAGAAGCCCCGGGGTTTTCTGTTCTGTGTCGAACTCTATCAGCCTGTCCTGGCGCCGAAGGGCTTCACGGTATTTCCCGGTCCAGATCGCTTCGGTCACAAGGGCCTCAAGTCCGGAGCGGATGCGCGACTGCCCGGCGGCGGGTGAGCCTGCC
>DATEDB010000110.1:0-5189 GCA_035286625.1 Bacteroidota bacterium | reverse complement strand
ATTCTCGCAACCGATTCCCGCCAACATGCTGAGTTTGGCCTTTCCGGTGGTCAGCATCGAATCGTATAGGCCCGCCCTCCACGGGGCCCATTGCGTATCCACAAAGCCAAGGGCCTGTGCCACGTCATCGAACCCGCCATTGCTTGCAAACTCGTCATAGCCGACGGTATGGCATGACCAGCAGCTCTTTCCCCAGTGAGAACTGAGTACATTGTTCATGCCGTTTTCGAAGATCATCGCATGCTTGGATCCCTTCCAGGCCGCGGTGACAGCCGGTGTCACCCCGTCATGGCAGGCGAGGCAGTTGAACGCCCCGCCGCCCGCGTTGTTGCGGTCCGCGCCGATGTAATTGGCCGCGATGATATTCACACTTGTGTCCTTCCCGTCGACCGTCGCCCTGACGGTATAGGTCCCGGCGGAGTCGGTGTGGAGCGAAGTCCACTGCATCGCGGTGGAGTCGAGCACGGCCGCCGAGTTCGCGGGCCTGGAGAGGAGTTCCCAGAGATACGTCGAGCCGGGCAGGAATCCGGTATCTCCGCTCACGTTCCATGCGGAGAGATACACCCAGGTTCCCTTCCCCACCAGCGTCAGTCCCGATGTGGTGTTGCCCGCACCGTTGGCGGTTTCAAATCCTTTGACTTCGAGGCTATGAGGCGTCATCGCCTCGATCCTGATCGCAGTTTTCTGCGCGAACAGGTCTCCTCCCGCTGTGAGGAGGATACTGACCATCAGTGATGTAAACAGTATCGATTTTTTCATGTGCGTACCCTGTCTGTAAATCCTGGATTATGGATTGCGTTTGAGACTCGAACACGAAAAGTGCAAGTAGTATGCCATGCCGGATACCTGCCGGTTACGTTCAGAGGGTAGCCGCAGGTGGACCGATCATGCTCTATTGTGGAATTCCGGGTAATTATGGATGGATGAAAGTGGGGCCTGGGGAGAAATGATATTATCACCCCTGAGACGATGTGGGGATATTGGGTGAAAATACCCAAAAAAACCGGGTCCCGGATGAATCCTGGGGATTCAATCCGGAAACCCGGTGTGATCGTTTGGCCTCTCCCGTCGATCAGGTCATACCGGCGGGGAGGTAAACCTGAAACCTACTTTTTAGGAGTCTTGTGTTCAATCATGGGCCACATCTTGGCGTAATCGAATTTCTTCACCACGGGGCTTTTCTCGTTATGGCAGGTGACGCACAATTTGGCTGTCGCGGCTGAGTCCGCAAACATGTGCAGACCGGCAGCTTCGGCCTTCTTCGGATCTTTCATCACCGCCATGTTCTTATATTCCGATCCTGGACCGTGACACGATTCGCACTGCACACCGTCTTTCACATCGAATTTTTTATCTAACAGCTTCGCGTCGGCAGTGATCGTATGACAACCGAGGCATTCTGGCGTTTCGACGGCCTTCGTTTTGAACCCTTTCTTGGCCGCGATGCTGTCGGCTGCCTTAGTCAGGAGCGTCTTGTATGCCTCGGCGTGCTTGCTCTTAGACCAGATGTCGAAATGTTTACCCTGTTTTTCAGTGTTATGGCACATTTTGCATTGCATTATGCCCACATACTTATTCTGGGCGCCCACCAGTGAAGATAATCCGAAGATGAGGCCGGCCAGGAGGGTGGCCGATGTGAATCTTGTCATGGGAATCTCTCTTTCCTGTATGTTTTGAAGGTTTCTGGACCCGAAAATCGTCCATTGAGTAAATTTAAGGTTTTTCCCCGTCTTTTCCATCTCTGAATACTATTCATAAGACCTACATATTCCGTGCCAGCCTCAAAACCGGTGTCAGAAAGGCTAATATTTTTTTATTTGGCGTCTTGCGAGGTTTCCCGAGATCTGCCTGTCTTTTTTTTAATAAAGGTCCGACACAATTCTCTCACTAAAATAAACGGTGTCCAGTTTATCAAACTCTTCTCCTCAGGGGAAAATGACCACGATCAGCCGAATCCAGGATGGACCCCACCAGGGCAACCATCTCGTTGAGTTTGAAGGGCTTTTCGACGAGAAAATCGACCATTTCCGAGCGTTCGAGATCCTCCAGGCCCGGGTCTTCCCCCGCCGCGACCAGGACCAGGGGAGTATGGCGGGAAATCGTTTTCATGCGTATGGCGAGTTCCATCCCGCCCATCCCGGTGAGCCGGTTATCGCTGATGACCAGATCGTAATGTCCGGCGGCCATTTCCCGGAGCGCATCATCGGCGCACTCCACGACCTCGGGTTCGTACCCCGCCCGCTTCAGCGCGTTCGCCATCGACCACCCGATGAGCGATTCGTCCTCGACGATCAGGATTTTATACACGCGTCGGGCCGGCATGCTCGGGCGCGGGACGGTATGACGAGATATTCCACAACGGACCAGGAGTAAACCTGTAACCGGACAGGGAGGCAAACGGTGTGCCACCGTTTTGGCGCGGAAACCGGAAGGATCTGCGCCGGCATATCTTCCGCGGGCGGCGAGGGTTCTGATTGGGATAACCACTGCTGGGTCAAATCACCCAGAGCGACCGTCAGTGATTGTTGAGGCCGTACTTCTTTAACCTGTAACGGAGAGTATCGCGAGTGATTTTCAGGAGCTTGGCCGCCCGGGATTGATTATCGCCGGATTTCTCAAGAGCGTTGATGAGCGCCTGCTTCTCGAGATCGGAGAGCGAAAGATCGTCGGTGGCCCCGGCCTCCTGTCCGCCGCCTCCGGTGGGATCATTCTTCGGCCAGGAGAGTTCGATGTGTTCCGGTCTCAGCATATCCGCGTCATGCAACAGGACGGCCCGTTCGATCACGTTTCTCAGCTCACGCACGTTACCGAACCACGGATACCTGCGGAAATGCTCCTTCACATCGTCGGTCATTCCCGCAAAGGATTTCCGGAACTTCGCGTTGAAGAGGCGCAGGAAATGGTCGGCGATCTGGAGAATGTCATCCCCCCGCTCCCTCAGCGGGGGCATCACGATCTGCGCCACATTCAAACGGTAATAGAGGTCGGTCCGGAATTTTCCCTCCTCCACCCGTTCCTCGAGGGACCTGTTCGTCGCGGCGATGATACGAATATCCACGGTGATGTCATTATATCCCCCGACCCGCTGGAAGGTTTTCTGCTCGAGGACCCTCAGGAGCTTGACCTGCATTTTCTGGGAGATGTCCCCGATCTCGTCGAGGAAGATCGTCCCGGTATCGGCCAGCTCGAAGATGCCCTTCTTCATGTTTTTCGCGTCGGTGAAGGCTCCCTTCTCGTGCCCGAAAAGTTCGCTTTCCACAAGAGTCTCGGAAAGTGTGTTGCAATTGACGGTCATCAGGGGCTTGTCGCGACGGTCGCTGGCGGCGTGGATCGCCCTGGCGACGATCTCCTTCCCGGTCCCGCTCTCCCCGGTGACCAGGACGGTGGTGGATTTGCTCCTGGCCACCTGCCGGATGAATTCATATACCCTGGCCAGGGCCGGCGAATCGCCGACCATTTCCGTTTCCCCTTCTTTTTCCCGCTGCAGACGGTTAAGCCGTTCAACCACCCGCTGCGATTCGAGGGTTTTTTCGATCACGACCAGCAGTTCGTCGAAATTGATCGGTTTCGTGATGTAATCGGCGGCCCCCAGCTTCATCGCCTGAACGGCAGTGTTCGAGCGGTCGACGGCGGTGAGCATCACCACGGGGACCTGGCTCCCCGCTCCGCGGAGTTCCTCGAGGAACCCCACGCCGGTGCCATCGGGCAGGTTCTGGTCGAGGATGATCAGGTCCGGCTCCCTCGACTTCAGGGCCGACTGCGCATCCCGGAGGGAGGCGGCCTCCATCGTTTCATAGCCGGCTTTCGAGAGTTTATTCTTGAGAGACCAGCGTATGAGGTTCTCGTCGTCAAGGATGAAGATGGTTTCGGGCCGCATTATCCGTTGTCCTCCGCCGGGTCGATCGGGAGCGTGATCGTGCAGGTTGTTCCCGGCGTTTCACCGCTTTCGAGCGCGATCGTGCCCTGGTGCTGTTCAACGATCCGCCGCGAGATGGTCAGCCCCAGCCCCGTCCCCTGGTGCTTGGTGGTGTAGAACGGTTTGAAAATATTTTCCCTATCCGACCGCAAAATCCCCTTCCCGCTGTCGCGGATGGTCACCGTGACCGATCCGTTCCCGCTGCCGGTCGAAACGCTCACCCTGCCGCCGTCGTCGGTCGCCTGCAACGCGTTGAGAATGATATTCCAGAGCAGCTGCTGGAGCAATTTCCGGTCGGCGGTAAGACGCGGCAGGCCCCGGTCGAGGGCCAGATCCACCGTCACATTCTTCCTGCGGGCCTGCGAAGTCATGATCGACACCGTCCGGTCGATGATGCCGTTCAGGTCCGTACTGTCGAACTTGGGCGGGGCCGGCCTGGCGTAGCTCAGCAGGTCGTTCACCGCGAGGTTCATCCTCTCCATCTGGACCATCATTTCCTGTATAATCGGCTTGTTCAGGTCGTCTCCCGGAAGGTCCGAGTCGATCACCTGCAACGCTCCCAGGACGCCCGCCAGCGGGTTCCTGATTTCGTGGGCCATGCTGGCCGCCATCTCGCCGGTGGTCGCCAGCCGGTCGGCGTGTTCGAGCTGTTCCTGGTGGAGCTGGTGCAGGCGGGCATGGGCCTCGTTGAGGCGGTCTACCAGCGCGTTGAACGTGGTGATCAGATTTGAAATTTCGTCGTTCCTCGGCGAAGGTTCCAGCGGGGAAAACATCACCGGCTGTCCCTCCTCGACGCCCGTCAGCTGGTTCTGCAGCGTGCCCATGCGCCGGCGAAGGGTGGTCACCGGACGGATCACAAGGAAGAGCAAAGCCCCGGAGATCACCGCTCCGATCCCCCCGAAGGTCAGTATCGTCATCAGGATGTTCATCGTGCGGTGCTTCATCGACGAATGATAAATCCGGTCCATGGTGATCTTCACCGCCATGTAGCCGAGCACGGGGGCCTCCCCGGCGTGGCAGCGGGCGCAACCGGATTTCCGGTTCACCGGCGTGAGGACGTACTGGTATGCAATGTCGTTTTCAGTGCGCGACAGGAACATCCCCCCGGGATAATCCGGGTATCCGCGGTAATCGGTCAACGGGAACGACCGACCCGCGCTGTCGGGTACGGTGCTGACCGTGATCTTCCCGCCGGGTCGGAGCAAAAAAAGTGCGGCGATATGCCCTGTGGGGTCGATCGTCCGCATCGCGGCCTGAAGGTGGCTCTTCTCCC
>DATEDB010000109.1:0-8078 GCA_035286625.1 Bacteroidota bacterium | reverse complement strand
GCGCGCCGGGCGTACGAACTGCCGATGGGTTTCCTGGAACTCATGGACGCGACCGGCCTCGCGATCGGCTTCGCCTCCATGAAGTCATTCTCTGACGCGTCCGATCCTCACGACGCCCTCCGCGCGGTCTACGGGAATTTCTTCGAACCGCGTCCGGTCTATGCCGAACTCGTTGCGCGACAGGCCCGCGGTGAAAAACCGTCGGAGGTCCGGTGGATCTGCGAAAGGGAAAATCTCGCGTCGGAGACCGACCCGAAGATCGTCGAAAACCTCGCCGGCAGGTTCCTGGCCGTCGGGTTCATGACGGCCGCCGAAACCGTCGATGCGGGGCTCATCACCATCGGGGACCTCGATTCCCTCACGCAAAACGCCTTCCTCTGGAAAAAGGGCCCCTTCGAGATTATGAACGGGCTCGGCAAGAACAGGGTCCGCGAACTGGTGAAGAAACGGGCGGCGCTGGCGGAGAAGCTCGGGCACGACTTTCCGGTGAGCGACCTGCTCCGTGTGGATGCGGGAAAGCGGGAGGCGTGGACATTCCACATCGCCTGTGTCTCCACCGAAACTCGCAGGGGAGACCCCGTCCGGCGCATCACGCTTTCCAACCCCCGGTCGGCGAACGCCGTGAACGACGACGTGTTCCGGGAGCTCGACAGGGAATTTTCCGCGGCTAACGATGATCCGGAGTGCGCCGTGATCATCTTCGATACCGCGCCGATTAAATCGTTCATTGCGGGGGCGGACGTCCGGGCATTCCGGGAGAAGATCGCCGCGGGAAAATTCGATGAGATCCGGGACGGGACGGCCGAGTGGCAGCGCGTGATCTTCAAGTCCATGACGGGATCCGGGAAGGCGAAAATCGTCATCGTGGACGGAAGCGCCTTCGGAGGCGGGGTGGAGATCGCCTGCGCGTTTGCCGGCGATCCGGACTCGGTCGTGCTGATCACCAACCGCACCTCCTTCGCACTGCCCGAAACCCGGCTGGGCATCTATCCCGGTTTGCGCGGCACGCTGACACTCCCACAGGTTATCCACCGGAAGACGGGAAATCCCGAATACGCGCTGGCCATCGCACGCTACTACACGCTCGCGGGCGGGACCGCCACCTCTTCCCCGCAGGTCATCCACCGCCTCGGTTTCGCCCATGCCATCGTTCCGCAGAACGCCAGGGACGACGCGGCCGATATGATCGCCCGCGCCATTGTCTCAAATAACGGCCGGATTCCGGGACCGGAAATACTCGACGCGCTGGGATTCCCCCGGCTCGGAACGTCGCTCAGCGACGCCGACGCCACGGAGCTCGAGGTGGCCGCCGGGATGTTCAGCCAGGCGGACCTGATTCCGACGCTTGTGGCCCAGGGCAGGGGCCATCTGCCGATTTTTTATTCCGGACCGATGAGATCACTGGCCGAGCGGACCGCGCGCAGGGTGGCACTGAATTCACCCAATGCCGTCGGGGCGGCGGATCATCTGCTCTCACGCGGCTTCAGGGGATACCTGGACGGCGAGGACAACGACGCGCTCGCGGCCTTCGAGCTGGATCATTTTCTCGTCCCGGTATTCCGGCACCCGGACGCGCGCATCGGCATCGAGGCCCTCCTCGACGGTAAATTCCCGGAGTTCAAACGGCGCTATCCTTTCGATTGAGGAATCCATGATACAGGGCAGAGTCCACAGGTACGGAGACAACATCGACACCGACGTGATCATCCCGGCGCGGTACTGCACCGCTTTCACCGAGGCGGAGCTGGCCCCCCACGCGCTCGAGGACCTCGACGCCGGATTCGTCAAAAAAGTCAGGAAGGGTGACATTCTCGTCGCCGGAAGAAACTTCGGCTGCGGCAGTTCCCGCGAAAACGCCCCCATCGCCATCAAGGGGGCGGGCATCTCGTGCGTCGTCGCGACGTCGTTCGCGAGGATCTTCTACCGCAACTCGATCAACATCGGCCTTCCCATCTTCGAATGCGGGGCTGCGGTGGCCGATGCGGAGGACGGCGACGAAATGCGCGTCGACCCGGAGGCGGGAAGGCTCGAAAACCTGACACGGAAAAAATCTTACGGCGTTCCCCCCTTTCCGGCCATGATACAGGAAATTATCAATTCGGGCGGGATGGTGGAATTCGCAAAAAAACGTATCCAGCAACAGAAGAACCGGAAACAGGAGAAAGACGTATGAACCAGGATCCGAACAACCTGATCCACGACTGGAACAAGGGCGGTCTTGTGGATTTGAAAGGTGTCGTCCATATCGAGTTTGACGACGAGACCCTCCGCGACGGACTCCAGTCCCCGTCGGTCACCGACCCGACAATCGAGCAGAAAATCGAGATCATCCACCTCATGGAGGACCTCGGTATCCAGGCCGTCAATATCGGCCTTCCCGGTGCCGGCCCCAGGGCGTACAACGACACCCTCGAACTCGCCCGCGAGATCGCGTCGTGCAGGATGAAGATCAAACCCAACTGCGCCGCCCGGACGGTGATCGCCGACATTGATCCGGTCATCGATATTTCCCAGAAGACCGGCATCCCGATCGAAGTGGCAACGTTTATCGGTTCGAGTCCCATACGGCAGTACGTCGAGGGGTGGTCGATTGACGCGGTGCTGGACCTCTCCGTGAAGGCGGTGAAACACGTGACCGGTCACAACCTTCCGGCCATGTATGTCACCGAGGATACCACGCGGGCCCACCCGGACGACCTGGAAAAACTCTACACCGGCGCGATCAACGCCGGGGCGAGACGCGTCGTCATCGCCGATACGGTCGGACACGCGACCAGGACGGGCGCCCTGAACGTCGTCCGGTTCATCCAGGACGTCATCGAAAACACGGGCCAGGACGTGAAGATCGACTGGCACGGGCATAACGACCGCGGGTTCGCCCTGGCGTCCGCGCTTTCGGCCATCCGCGCCGGCGTCGACCGCGTGCACGGATGCGCGCTCGGGATCGGTGAGCGCAGCGGGAACACCTCCATGGACCTCCTCCTCGTCAACCTGAAACTCTGGGGAATCATCGACAACGACCTCAGCAGGCTGAACGAATACTGCCGGGCCGTGTCGGAGGCGGTGCATGCGCCCGTTCCGTTCAACTACCCGGTGTTCGGCGCCGACGCGTTCCGCACCGCGACCGGCGTCCACGCGGCGGCGGTGATCAAGGCGATACAGACCGGAAACGAGTGGCTGAGCGACATGGTCTACTCCGCCGTTCCGGCGAGCATGGTAGGCCGTAAACAGAAAATCGAGATCGGACCCCTCTCCGGGGAATCGAACGTGATTTTCTGGCTGAAGCAGCACGGGTACGAGGCGCAGGACGGCCTCGTCCGGCACATCTTCGATTACGCCAAACACTCGAACCGGATTCTCACCGACGAGGAAATCGAATCGTTCATCGAGACGGAATTTGTGAAAGGCTCAAAATGACACATCAATGGATACCGAGGGATCACGGGGAGAAATCCCACGACCTGTGGACCGACGAATTCCTGGGGACGGAAGCGCCCTGCACGATGTACGAACTCCGGCCGGTCACCGATCCGGGCGGGAAGGCTGTCCCGGGATTGCACAGCGCATGGATCACACTCAACAACCCGGCGCAGTACAATTCCTACACGACCGGGATGGTCAAGGGGGTCATCGCGGGTTTTCACCGGGCATCGATGGACAGGAGTGTGGTCGCGGTCGTTTTCACCGCCGTCGGGGACCGGGCGTTTTGCACCGGCGGGAACACGAAAGAATACGCCGAATATTACTCGCGGCGCCCCCACGAATACGGGTCGTACATGGACCTCTTTATCGCGATGGTCGACGCGATTCTCAACTGCAAGAAACCGACCATCTGCCGCGTGAACGGCATGCGGGTGGCCGGCGGCCAGGAGATCGGGATGGCCTGCGATATCACCATTTCCTCGGACATGGCGACCTTCGGGCAGGCGGGTCCGCGGCACGGCTCGGCGCCCGACGGCGGGTCGACGGATTTTCTCCCGCTCTTCCTCAACATGGAAAACGCCATGTGGAGCTGCGTGTCGTGCGAGGTGTGGAGCGCGCACAAAATGCTGCGCCTCGGCCTGATCACGAAAGCCGTCCCGGTGCTCAAGCTGGACGGTAAGCTGCGGCGGAACCCGATGGTCGTGACCGATACCTACGTGCGGGACGGGGAGATCGTATACGGTGAATCCGTGACGGGCAATGAGGCGGAAAAGGCGCGCGAAAAGGTCAAACAGGCCGTGACGGATTTTTCGCTCCTCGACAGGGAGGTGACCGACATTATCTGGCGCTTCACCAACCTGATGCCGGGGTGCCTCATCAAATCGGTGGATGGCATCCGCGCGAAGAAGAAATTCTTCTGGGACCAGACGAAACTGCCCAACCGGCACTGGCTTGCCGCGAACATGGCGGTGGAGGGCTTCCTGGGGTTCACCGCTTTCAACACCCGCAAACTCACCGGAAAGGACGTCATCGATTTCGTGAAATACAGGCAGTTCATCGCCCAGGGGAGGCTGATGGATGAAGCCACGCTGTCCGAGCTCCTGCCCGAATCGAAGAAGACGTAGATGACTTCCGGAGACTTCAGAGGCAGGATCGCGCTCGTCACGGGCGGCTCTCTCGGGATCGGGAGGGCGACCGTCCTCGCGCTGGCCCGCGAAGGGGCGGACGTGGCCTTCTCGTATCTCGGGACACGGCGCTCAAGCGACGAGCCGGATGAAGTTGTCCGTGAGGGAAAAAAACTCGGCCGGAAGATCCTGGCAATGGAATCTGACGTCTCGAATTTCAACGGGGCCGAAAGCGTGGTGGATCGGGTGTGCCGGAATCTCGGCGGGATCGACATTCTCGTGAACAACGCCGGCATCACGCGCGACAGTGTCCTGTGGAAAATGACCGAGGCACAGTGGGACGACGTCCTCAACGTGAACCTCAAGGGTTGTTTCAATTATATCCGGGCCGTGAGCCCGGTCTTCCGGGAGAAACGATCGGGAAAGATCGTCAACATCTCCTCGATCAACGCGATGAGGGGAAAATTCGGACAGGCCAATTACGCCGCGTCGAAAGCGGGGATCATCGCACTGACGAAAAGCGCCGCCAGGGAGCTCGGTAAGTACAATGTAAACGTGAACGCCGTCGCACCCGGCATGGTGGAAACCGATATGACGCAATCCCTCCCGAAAGAGGTCCTCGACCAGTCGCTCCGGGAGAGCGTCCTGGGAAGGTTCGCGACGCCCGACAACGTCGCGGACGCGGTGGTGTTCCTCCTCTCCGACAGGGCCGCGCACATCACAGGCGAGGTAATACGCGTCGACGGGGGACAATATCTGTGACGGACGGAAAGATGACTGAACTCTACGAACGGAATCTCAACATCTCGGTGTCGAAACTGAGCGACGACGAAATACTGACGAAGGCGTCGCTACTGGATCTTAACCACAACATCCGCATTCAGATCCGGGTGGACGTCGCCTCGAAGAAAATCACGCGGGCGGAGGCGCAGATGGTCAAATCACCCTTCGTGATCTGCGCTCAGACCCTCGACAAGATCCGGAAAATCGTCGGGCTCAGGATCGAGCGTGGCATCCACCAGAAACTCGTCGACGCTCTCGGGCACTCCGACGGATGCACGCACCTCGTGGACCTTGCAATGGAGGCGGTACGCCTGAGCGCGAACGTGCTCCTCGGGTTCACGCGGTTCGATATCGAGTGGCGTGAACGAAAGCTCACCGATGAAGAGTTCATCGAGCAGGTGAAGCCGATCCTGAAGAACTCCTGTCTCCCATTCAAGGAGGATGACCGATGACCGCGTACCAATTTATCAGCGTCGTAGAGGAACCCGGGACGTTTTCTGTTGTCCTGAACCGGCCCCCGCTGAACGTCCTGAACATCCCGATGATGAAGGAATTCAACGCGGCACTCTCGGGGGCGAAGACCAATACCGGCGCGAAGGTGGTCATCATCAGGGCCGAAGGGAAGGCCTTTTCGGCCGGGGTGGACATCGCTGACCATACCGCGGACCGCGTGGGGGCCATGATGGATGAATTCGGTGCCATCTTCCGGAATATTTCCGGCATCAGCGTACCCACGCTGGCCGTCGTCGACGGCGCGGCCCTGGGAGGCGGGTGCGAAATCGTCCTCGCCTGCGACATGATCGTGGCGTCGGAGCGTTCGAAGTTCGGACAGCCGGAAATCAAAGTGGGAGTGTTCCCGCCCGTCGCCGCGGCTATCGTGCCCAGGCTGATCGGCAGGAACAGGGCGCTGGAGTTCCTCATGAGCGGCGAACCGGTCGGGGCGGCGGAAGCCGAAAGGATGGGCATGATCAACAGGACGTTTCCCGTGGAGAGCTTCGCCGCGGACGTGAAGGAGTTCGTGGCGCGATTGACGGCCCGGAGCCGCGTGATTCTGGAAATGACGAAACGGGCGGTGGACACGGGAATCGGGGTCCCGTGCATGGAGGCGATCGGAAGGGCCGAACGGATCTACATGGACGAAATGATGAAAACGGAGGACGCGTCCGAAGGGTTGAGGGCCTTCATGGAAAAACGGTCCCCGGTCTGGAAAAACAGATGACGGCGAACCACTGTTCTCACGAAGGGGTTGAACGAGTATGACATTCGACGAACGGATCGAACGATACCTGGAGATCATCGACGACGTCTCCTTTCCCACGGTGAAGGAGTGGAAGGCGAGGCATCCGGGGGAAAAGGTCGTCGGCATGTTCCCCGTCTACACCCCGTACGAACTCGCCCACGCCGCGGGCATGCTGCCGGTGGGGCTCTACGGCGCCGGCGGCAAAATAGAAATCGACCACGCCGACAGCCGCATCCAGTCGTTCGTCTGCTCGATCGCGCGCTCCACACTGGAGCTCGGCCTGAGGGATCTGACGCGGGATTTCGACGTGCTGTGGTTTCCGTCCATCTGCGACGTCGCCAGAAACCTCTCGGGCGTCTGGCAGACGAATTTCCCGGACCAGGCCGTTCGATACATCCACTATCCGCAAAACATGGCCTCTCCGGCGGCCCTGATCCATTACCGGACGGAGCTCAGGCAGCTCCTGGACATGATCGAAGCAGCCGGCGGCGGACGCGTGAGCGACGAGAGCATCAACCGGAGCATTGCCGCATACAACGTCCAACGAAAACTCTGCGGGGAACTCTACGCCATCAAACATCAGACGCCCTGGATGCTCTCGACGTATGAAGCGTATGTCCTCATCAGGATCGGGACCCTGATGCCGGTGGAGGAACACATCGACATCCTCAGGGAGGTCATCCCCGAAATCCGGGCACGGAAACGGCAGTCGCGCGATTTCGTTCGGGTCATCCTGGAGGGGAGTTTCTGCGAACAGCCCCCGCTGGAACTCCTGAAGGTCCTGGAGGAATCGGGGTGCGCCATCGTGGATGACGACCTCCTCATGCACACGCGCTGGTTCACCGGGGACGTGCCAACCGGCGGCGACCCGCTGAGCGCGCTGGCCGAAGCGTACATCAACCGGAGCCGGTACTCCTCGGTGCGCCATTACGGCAATACGTCACGGAAGGGCGAGTTTTTGAAGAAGATCCGGGAGAGTCATGTGGACGGCGTCATTTTCGCCGCCCCCAAGTTCTGCGAGCCCGCCCTTCTCGATTACGTCCTCTTCAAGGACGAGCTGGAGAAAGCGGGGATCGCATACCTGGGTTTCGAATACGAGGAGAAAATGGGAGTGTTCGAATCGATCAGGACCCAGGCCGAGACATTCGTCGAATCAGTCATGTTCTTTTCCTGAAGGATCACGCATGGAACAACAGTCGGAAGAATCGAAATTCAAATTCCAGGGCGCCGGCAGGGACCTGCAGAAAAATCTTCTCACCGCGTGGTACGACCGGCTGCAGAGCGCGAACGAAACGGGCAGAAAAGTGGCCTATCTTTTCGTCCCCGGAAACGTCGCGGAATTTCTTCGCGTGTTCGATTTCGAGCTGGTCTTCCCCGAAGTCAACGCGCTGCAGTGCGGCGTCCGGAAAATATCGGGCGACCTCATCCTCAAGGCGGAGGATATCGGGTACTCCCCCGACGTCTGCGGGTACGTCAAGAACGACATCGGGATGATGCTGGCCGGGAAC
>DATEDB010000108.1:0-4187 GCA_035286625.1 Bacteroidota bacterium | reverse complement strand
TACTATGTCTATGTCCTGACCGACCGTCACAACACCGTCTATGAACACACGGACGAGGGAAATAACACGGGGAAAAGCGGCGGACTCACGCTGAGCGCCTATCCGCCCGTCGACCTTGCGGTCACCTCCCTGAACACCGATGCGGCAGGGTCGTCCGGCAATGCCTTCGCGATCGGATACACCGTCACCAATACGGGAGGAGGCACTACCCTGGCCAATTCGTGGCTGGATATCGTGTATCTTTCCCCCGACTCCGTGCTGGACTACGGGTATGACATGGTTTTAAACAGGGTGGACCGCGTCCTTCCGCTCGCGGCGGGAGCCGCCTACACGCGGACGATGTCCCCCGTGATCCCCAACGGGATCTCGGGTGATTATTATGTCATCGTTCAGGCCGACAGCGCCGGGAAGGTCATAGATGCCGATCCGGCGAACAACAGGCGCCACACCACGACACCGGTCACCATTACGCTCACCCCGTCTCCCGATCTCTCCGTCAGCGGGGTGACCGCCCCGTCGGGCGGCCAGGCGGGGCAGCCCCTCACGGTGACGTGGATCGTCGGGAACAACGGAGCGGACATGTCCGCGGGGAGAGCGTGGCTCGACGGGCTCTACCTGTCGGCCGACGCCACCGTGGACAATGAAGACGCGCGACTCGGATCCGTGGAACGCAATGGGCCGCTCCTCAATGGCGCGACGTACATCGATACGCTCGAAATCGTTCTCCCGAATTACGCCTCGGGGGTGTATTATCTCCTCGCCCGGGCGGACAGCCGGAACGATATCTACGAACACAACGCCGAGGCGAACAACACCGGATCGCGGCTGATCACGGTGACGCTCCCCCCGCCGGCCGACCTCGTGGTGAGCTCCGTCGTGATACCGCCGGCCGGCACGGTCGGGGAGGACGTCACGATCGGCTGGACAATCGAAAACCAGGGAGTGAACTCCGCCACGGGCCGCATGACCGACGCCGTCTATTTTTCGGCCGACAATGCGTGGGACCTCTCGGATCTTCTGCTCGGAACGATCCTGAGAGATATCGATATCGCCCCGGGAGCCTCGGAGAAAAAATCACTGAAGGCGAACCTCTCCGCCGCCTGGCTGGCTGATTCGACCGGCTCGGTGATGGAAGAAACCCCGGGGCTCTCACCGGGGGACTATTACGTCATCGTACGGACGGATATCAGGAACAACATCCGGGAAACCGACGTCACGAACAATCAGGGGGCGTCAGGCTCGACGATGAACGTGGACGTCCAATCCCTCACCCTCGGGGTGACGGATTCCGGCACGATTTCTTCGGCCTCCCCGCGTTACTATAGGGTGGACGTCCCGGCAAACCTGGACCTGAGGGTCACCGCTGTCAGCAGCATCGCCTATCCGAGCATCGATCTGTTCTCGGCATACGACAGGGTACCGACCGGGAACAGTTACGACCACCGGAATTTCGATCCTGTTTCCCTGAACCGCGAAGTGCTCGTTCCCTCCACCCAGGTGGGATCATATTACCTGTTGATGAGGTCGATCATCAACCCCCATCCGCTCGTCACGGAATCATACACCGTTCTCGCCGAGACCCTCGGATTCAGCGTCACATCGGTGATTCCCGGGAACGGAGGTTCCGGGGGGTTCGTCACCGGGAGGATGCAGGGCGCGGGATTCAGGGCGACCTCGAGAATTTTTCTCTATGACGGGGCACAACAGGTGGCCGAGGCGGAGCTCCGGGAATTCAAGAGCACCATGGAGACGAATATCCGGTGGGATCTCCGGGGGGTTCCACTCGGGACCTATGACGTCGAGGTACGTAACGAGGACAATTCCACGGCCCGGCTTCCAGCCGGTTTTACGGTTGAACCGATGCAGGACCCGGCGATCAGCATCGGGAAAACTCTCCCGCGGGCACTGTTGCCCGGGAGGCGGCAGACGTATCATATAAGGTTCACCAACACCTCCAACGTGGACATTCAATATTTTACAGCGATGATCGCGGTGCCCGAAGGGACGGAAATTTCAGTGGTCTCCGAGAACGACCTCCTGAGGACGCGCAGCATGATGGTGCCTGATTCGCTGATCCCCGAGGGGAAATCGGTCGATGACTGGGTGGAATCCGGAAGCGGGCGATTCGTACCCCTTATCGGCCGGGACCTGCCCCCGGGAGATGCCTATGTTTGCCGTGTCACGTTCCGGAATACGGCGTACCCGGCCGGTTCGAGCTTCCCGATGCTCGTCACCACGAAGACCGCGACGAAGGAACTGTTTCTGGAAATCCAGGTTGCGCAAATCGAGAAATATCGCGCCGACATACTCCGCCAGAGCGCCGGCGTCGATCCCGAGTACGTCGCGAGGGCGAATGATCCGGTGGCGTTCACCCGGTATGCGCTCAGCAGTTATGTCTCGATGGGATTGCTCGATTCGGCCGACGTCCCCGGGGTGGGGATGGAGGCGATTGCGGCGGCGACAGGGCAATGGGGCCTGGCGAATCCGGTCTTCGCGGCCGCGATCACACCCAGATTTCCAGGCCTGTTCTCTCCGAATACCAATAAAGATTGTGAACAGTTCTTCAACATCGTCGCGTGCCCGGCGGCGATCATCGATTGCTTCATCGATCTTCCCTTCATTCCTCCCCCGATCTCGGTTGGTTTATGCGTGTTCGGGATCGCGACGAGCTGTCTGGGTTTTGATTTTGGTCCGCTCAACTATATCGGTTGCATCGGCATCGCGTCCGGGCTGACATGTCTCGGCAAGGAGTTCCTCTGCAGGGACATTGTCGCCTCCCTCGATCCAAACGACATCATCGGGCCGGATGGGGCCGGGGACGAACGATGGGTGGCCCGTCAACAAACGCTTCCGTACACCATCCGATTCCAGAACGATTCGGTGAAAGCGACAGCTCCGGCGAGGCGTGTCACGATAACGCAGGACCTGGACAGCACGGTCGATGTCCGCAGCCTCAGGCTGGGATCGTACGGTTTCGGCGCGCAGGTCTACTCCGTTCCGGAAAACGTTTCGACGTACAACGACCGATTGGATTTGAGGGATTCGATGGGAATATTCGTCGACGTCACGGCCGGAATCGATATCGTGAATGGGCGGCTCGCCTGGACTTTCAATTCGGTCGACCCCCTCACCGGCGGCGAACCCCCCGATCCGTTCACGGGTTTTCTCCCCGTCGATGATTCGACGGGCCGGGGGAGCGGGTTCGTGAGTTACACCGTCCGTCCGAGCCCGGAATCGAAAACCCGCGACACGGTCCACGCAATAGCCTCGATCGTCTTCGACATCAACGATCCGCTCGATACGCCGCCGATTTTCAACCTGGTGGACGCGGCCTCACCGGTCAGTTCGGTCCGCCCGCTGCCGCCGACGATCGATATCACATCGTTCCCGGTACAGTGGGGAGGGATCGATGATTCCGCGGGATCGGGGTCGAAGCACTACACGATCTATTACTCACGGAACGGCGAGCCGTACACCCCATGGCTCACCAACGTGACGGATACGATCGCCGTGTTTACGGGAATTGACACGAGCCAGTACAGCTTCTTCAGCATCGCCACCGATACGGCGGGAAATACGGAGGCGTTCAAGTCTACACCTGATGCGACCACCACGATCCTCACCGGTGTGGAAGACCAGGTTGAGGAGTTACCGAAGACCTTCGCCCTGTTGCAGAATTATCCGAACCCGTTCAATCCCACAACCCTCATCCGGTACGATGTTCCCTCGGCGGCGTGGGTGCGCCTGGCGGTGTACAACGTGCTCGGGCAGGAGGTGACGGTGCTCATCAACGGGCCCGAGGACCCGGGCCACAGGGTCGTGGAATGGAACGCCCTGAACAGGCACGGACTGGCGCTCGGAAGCGGCGTCTATTTCTACAGGATGCAATCGGGCGCCTTCAGCGATATGAAAAAAATGATGCTGGTAAAATAGGTGCGGTCCGGGGGCGTCAGCCCGGGTTACCGGCGACAGCCGCGGCGATCATTTCGGCCAGCGCCTCCGGCGTGCGGTCACCGGCATCGATCACCAGATCCGCCATGTTGTAGTACGGTTCCCGCCCGGCGAAGAGCCGTACCATCGTGCGCCTCAGGGCGGCCTCGTCCGGAGCCCGGCCCGGGGATTCCCGCAGCAGGGGGCGGTCTTCCTTCGCCCGCATCCTGAAAAAAAGGGTTTCGAAGTCCACCCTG
>DATEDB010000107.1:0-4361 GCA_035286625.1 Bacteroidota bacterium | reverse complement strand
TCGATGACCCCGTTACCCAGCACCTGGCCGCTCGAACAGAGGATGCGGTCCGGGGGGATGACCGACGAATCCACTTCGCCGGGCTCCCGGTTGACCACCAGAGGCCGGAGCTGGAGCAAACCCACTTCGCCGGGCTCCGGTTTGCGGCCGGAGAGGTTCACGGCGAACTCTATCTCGACAGGCGTCCCCATCGCGCCGCCCGCCAGCCGCAGGACATCGGACAGTATTTCGGGGAAAGGCAGCGAGGGGTCCTTCAGCAACGCCTGGAACGTGACCAGGCGGATCCCCGGACGGGATATGCCCTCATAGATGGCATCGTTTTCACGCGAATAGGTGGATCCCACCCTGCCCAAGGTCCCGTCTTCTTCGGCCACCGAAAGATCGTACAATCCCACGCGGTCGTCGCTGGTCACCGGCCGGTCGAGGCGGCCGGGAGACATGTCGAGGGCGAAGAACTGGTGCTGGTTGTACTCCAGGGCATCCCTGATGGTGAAAAATTGCGGAAGATGCCCGGGGTGACGGGGGGAGAACTTCACGCTCGGCCCCCCCTCGACCACCATTTTTCCCAGGCCGAGCGCAAGCGAGACGATCCCGTCTTCAGGTTCCTGCGGCGGGATGGGGTAGAAATTGTACGAGCGGCCCACGCCCGCCATCTGGGGATAGTACCGCTTCCCCCGCCTCGCGCCGACCATCTTCTGTATGGCCACCGCCATTTTTTCCTCTTCCAGGCGGTAGACCGTGGCCTTCATGTACTCCTTCGCCTTCCGGTAAAATGTCGACGCGTACACCAGCTTGACCGCCCTGAGGGTGTCCTCCAGGCGGGAGGAGATGTCCGGATCGTTGTTCGGAAGCATGTAGGTCTCGTACACGCCGGCGAACGGCTGGTACTGGGAATCCTCCAGGAGGCTCGAGGAGCGCACGGCGATCGGATCGGTGATGATATCCAGGAACTGCCTGAGCCGGGTGACGACCTCCAGCGGAAAATTCTCCGCCTCGACGAATTTTTTCGCGATCAGCCCATCGTCCGGGCAGTTCAGGGCGAAGAGGTGAAGGTTGTTCATGTCCAGGAACTGGTCGAACACCTCGGTGCCGATGACGACGGCGCAGGGCACGAAGACCCTCACGCCGGAATACCGGTTCTCGATCCCCTCCGCGTTCAGGATCATATTCAGGAAACCCATCCCGCGGGCCTTCCCCCCGATCGAACCGCCGCCGATGCGCGCGAAACTCCCCGAAGGGTCGAACGAGCCGCTGTCGAAATCGGTGATGGCGCCCCGCGCCTGGCTTCGCCGGTAGGTCCTGAGCCGGAGGATGAGGTCCTCGCGCAGGTCTTCCAGCGAGGCATAGTCGGTGACCCGCCTCGGACGCAGCTGGTCGGCCAGCCAGAATTCCGTGCGGGCCTTGAGCCAGTTGGAGAAATGGTTGCGCTCGCCGTGGAACCGGATGCTTTCCGGCGGGACGACTCCCAGCTGATCTTCGAGCGAGCGCAGGTCCTTCGCTGTGCCGACCTCGCGGCCGTCCTCGGTGCGGAAGACGAAGTCCCCGAAACTGAAATACCGTTTCATGAAGAGCTTGATCCCCTCCAGCATCGACGCCGAGGATTTCAGCACGAACGCCGCGTCCACCGAGCGCGCCTCCTCCTCGAGTTCGGGGAGGTACGACTGCAGCAGGACGGGCATGTCGGGGGCCGATTTCCTGATGTGCCTGGCGAAATCGATGCCGGCCCGGGGATCGGGGGAGCCGTTCCTCGGGAAGTCGATGTCGGAGATGATCCCGAGGATTTCCTTCTGGTAGTCCGAAAAGTACCCGAGCGCCGATTCGTAGTCGGTGCAGAAGAGGATTTTCGGCCGGGCCCGCATCCGGAGGTACCGCTGTGAGATGTTTTTCCCTTCCGAAATCAGCCGCTTCGACTGCTTGAGGATCTCGGTGTAGATCTCCGGCAGGAGGGACGAGTAGAACCGCATATGATCTTCGATCAGGAGTATCGATTGCACGCCCACCGAATCGGTGTCGTGCCTCACGTTCATCCTGTCCTCGAGGTCCTTGATGATCGCGATGATCAGCCGAAAGTCGCCCTGCCAGATGAAGATCCTGTCGAACACGGTCGTGTCGTGCTGGGCCAGCAACGACGACAGCTCGCGGTTGTCGAAGGCCAGCAGCGTGATCGGCTGCGTGCACCCCAGCTCGCGCACCTGCCGGGCGAACTGGTGCGGCCTGCTGTCCTCGATATGGGGAGTGGCGATAATCAAATCGAAATGCCGGCCGTCGCGCAGCAATTCGAGCGCCTCGGAGGTGCGTGAGACCTTGACGATTTCCGGAGAATGGCTCATGCTCAGGCCCAGGTATTCGTCCTGGATGAGCCCGTAGAGCTGTCCGTCTTCGTCGAAAAGGAAGGAATCGTACTGGCTGGACACGAGGAGGACCTCCCGGACCCTCCACCGCATCAGGTCGAGAAAATTCTGTGAATAGCCCGTGAGGACCGGCCTGAGGGAACGTTCGTCGTGCGAACTCACTCTCCCCCCGGCCGGCTGATCTCACCCGTGCTCAATGCTTTACGTCCGCACCATACGGCCGGGCCCCGTCAGACGAGACCCTGGTCCATCATCGCGTCGGCGACTTTGAGGAAGCCGGCGATGTTGGCGCCGTTGACGTAATTGCCCGGCGTGCCGAACCGCTGGCTCGTCTCGACGCAGGCCTTGTGGATGCTCTTCATGATCCCGCGCAGGTGCTCGTCCACCTTTTCCCGCGACCATGAGAGACGCTGGCTGTTCTGCGCCATTTCGAGACCGGAGGTGGCGACACCCCCGGCGTTCGCGGCCTTCCCCGGGGCGTAGAGGATCTTGTGGTCGAGGAATTTCCGGATGCCGTCGATGGTGGTCGGCATGTTCGCCCCCTCGGAGACGACGTACACCCCGTTTTTCAGGAGGTTGTCGGCGTCGGCGCCGTTGATTTCGTTCTGCGTGGCGCTGGGGAACGCGCAGTGCGCCTTGCGGTTCCACAGGGGGTTGTAGCCGAGCTTGTGGTCGACGGCGGTGAACTTCGCTCCCTTGAACTTCTCTGCATACTCGGAGATGCGCCCCCGGCGGACGTTCTTCAGGTCCATGACGAACTGGAGTTTTTTGGTGTCCACCCCTTCCTCGTCGTAGACGTACCCGGAGGAATCGGAGAGCGTCACGGCTTTGCCGCCGAGCTGGATGATCTTCTCGATGGTGTACTGCGCGACATTGCCGCTGCCGGAGACGAGGCAGATCTTGCCCTTCAGTTCCTCCCTGCGCGTGGAGAGCATTTCCGCGGCGAAATAGACCGCGCCGTAACCGGTCGCCTCGGGACGGATGAGGGAGCCGCCCCAGTTGAGCCCCTTCCCGGTGAGCACGCCGGTGAACTCGTTGCGCAGCCTCTTGTACTGCCCGAAGAGGAAACCGATTTCGCGGCCGCCCACACCGATGTCGCCCGCCGGGACGTCGGTGTCGGGACCGATGTGCCGGAACAATTCGGACATGAAGCTCTGACAGAAGCGCATGACTTCGGTGTCCGATTTTCCCTTGGGATCGAAATCCGAACCGCCCTTGCCGCCGCCCATCGGCAGCGTGGTGAGACTGTTCTTATAGACCTGTTCGAACGCCAGGAATTTCAGGATCCCCAGGTTCACCGAGGGGTGGAACCGGAGACCGCCCTTGTAGGGGCCGATCGCGCTCGACATCTCGATGCGGAAACCACGGTTCACATGGATCTGTCCCTTGTCGTCCGTCCAGGGCACCCGGAACATGATGACCCGTTCGGGCTCCACCATGCGTTCGACGATCTTCGCCGTCCGGTATTCGGGGTGCTTCTCGAGTACGACCGCCAGGGAGTCGAGGACTTCCTCGACGGCCTGGTGAAATTCCGACTCGTTCGGATTTTTCGCCTTGACTTCTGCTAATTTTTCGGATGTATAACTGTTCATAAAAAAGCTCCTGATTGTGTTAATGAGTACAGCTGACCGCTTTCATTGTTACACTACCCGTACCAGAAAAGGAGGGCCGGGCACCCCGAAAACGATCGAAATTCGAGTGGAACTGTTGTATTGTGGACGCCTCACCCGGTCATGAGAATCACATTTGCAGGGCTTCGGCCGGATAGTGGGTCACTTCACCCACCCCGCCGCAGCGTCAGGGGAATACGCCCAGCTCCATGTAGGACTGGGCCACCTTGTCGATGGCGTCGATGAACGACGCGGTGCGCATGTCGATGCCGTCGTGTTGTTTCCAGATTTCCCTGATCTCGTGATATGCCTCGATCATCGTATCCTCCAGGCCGGAATTCACCAGGGCCTCCTCGTCGGGGCCCTGCATAAGCTTCAGTTTTTCGGCGTCGCTCAGGGT
>DATEDB010000106.1:0-6045 GCA_035286625.1 Bacteroidota bacterium | reverse complement strand
TGGACCGCCCTCGGATCGAGATAGGGGTTTTCGCCCCCCCAGCTTTCGGGAAGGAAAGAGAAAAAAGTAAAGACCACCGGGATGTCATATCGGGCCGCCGTGAGGACGAAGGCATCGAGCGCCCGCAGCACTGTCTCGTCGAGACGTCCGGCATCGAGCATGATATTCTTCCACCCCGTCCAGATCCCCGTGCGTATCAGGTTGATCCCGGACCGCTTCATCTCGCGGAAGTCCCTGTCCCAGAGCACCGGGTTGGGCTCGAAGAGAAACTTTCTCTGGACCCCTTCGCTCATATAGCTCGTCCCGACGACGGGATACGGAATATCACCGTGCGAAAAATACCGTTCGCCTGCGGTGAGGCCCCTCCCGGAGGAAAGCAGTTTCCCGTCCATGATCCAGAAGCCGTTTTCCGCGGTGATTCGTTCCGAGCCTGATTGTTTCCCGTCCGCCGGCGTGAATGTGCAACCGACGGTATGGAGGCCGGGTGCAAGCTTCCGCGCCGTTTCACGCGGGAGGACATATCGGCCGCCGGGAGGGTCATCGCGGAACGTCGTGCGGAAGATGGTTTTTCCGGCGGCGTCCGAAAGCATCACCGACCATGCGCCTGCCATCCGCCCCGAAAACCCCCGGGAGGGGTCCGGCGTCCGAAGGGCGAAGGCGGGTGTTTCTCCCTGGAGGTATGTCGCGAACGTCGGCTCCACGGACGGGTGAACAACGGGCCCGAGCGCCCTGCCCGCCAGATTCCCCACCGCGGCCGGCGTCAGGCTGCCGGTGAAATTGGCAAGTATCCATCGTCCGCCCGAGAATTCGCCCAGGAGTCTGTCGATGCGGACCACCGGCGCGACGATCAGGTCGCCCGCCGCATCGAAACCTCCCACCTCGGCCCGGATCTGGGCATCACGCTGGCCGGCTGTCCCGTCCTCGCCCGGATAATCCCGCGTCGAGGTGAACCTCACATAGAGCTCGCAGGCCTCATCCACCCGGATAAGATCCGCCAAACCCTTTCCGTCCGGATCCCCGCTCAGATCGACATACCGCGAGACCGGTCCGTCCGGGATACGGGACGCCGCGACACGAAACGATTGAGTGATCCCCAGTTCCCGGTGATATGTCGTCCGCGGGTATCCGTGCTCCCAAGTCCCGTCCGGGCGCCGGTTCACTGCAACCGAGAAGGGCGCGCCTCCCAGGTTTAACAGGTTTCCGCCCGTCGAAAGAAACTGACGGATGGCGCCCCAGGCCTCCAGGGGAAACGCCGAACCGTACGGATTGACGAAGAGCCGGTAGGAAGACCGGTCGATTCCGGTTCCGAGCTGGGCCGACGTCAGAAAATCCACGCCGATAATGTCAGGCGTCCCGATCCCGCGGAGAGCTTCGCCGAGCACGGCACGGTCGAGGTGAAAATGATCGATGCCGGGGAATCCCTCCTCGAAAAACACCGCGATCCTGGATGGTCCGGCCGTCCCCGCGCTGGTCGACGACCACGCTTCCGACACGGTCCGGGCAGGATCGAACAACCCGACGATGGCCAGCCCGCCGGCGGTCCGCAGGAAGTTTCTCCTCGTCTGTCTTATCCGGATCATGCAGGTTCGGATTCAGCGTGAGCCGATTGTGAATTCATCGACAAAGAGCCAGGCCTTTCCGCCAGCCCCTTTATGCCAGTCCGGACAGACCCCGAGGTTCCGGGCCCGGACCTTCACGTATCGGGCGGGGACCGCGTCGAAGTGCGCGGCGAATTCCGTCCTGCGGGCCCCCTCTTGGCGCGGAGAAATATCATTGGTGACGGTCACCGGCAGGGAATAGTTCAGCCCGTCGGTCGAAAGAGAAATCTCGACGTCCGTCGGGAAGAAGATCCAGGAATTGATATCCTGCAGACACCCGAGCGCCACGTCCCTGACCGGAATCTCCCGGTTGAGTTTGACAACGGCCTCCAGGTCGACCCCCTCGTACCCCTGCCAGGCCCCGAGGCGGAAATCGCTGCCGCCCCTGAGTCCGTCGATGAGGGCGTCCCGTCCCCCGCCGGTGTACTGATCGCTGTACGCGCTCAGCTCTTCTACTGTTCCGGTCGGATCGTAACGCGCGAATTCCCCGTACAGGAGCCTGCTCGGGATCCTGGCCGGGGCGGTGGCCAGCGCCTGGATGGTGGTGGTCCCGACGAGCGTCAGCGGTTCGCGATACAGCGGTGAAGAGAAATTGGGGATCGTCCCGTCCGTTGTGACGTAGATCGAGGCTCCGGGTGTGACCTCATCGATCCCGACGAGCATCGAATCGGTGAACGATTTGCGGGAATGCGTGAATACCGGGACTGTGGTAATTTTGCTTTTCGGGGAATATTCCGTGTACCCCGTGTTGATCCCCGCCAGTTTTTTGTTCGCCGACGGGCCCATCATGAATTTCAACTCCCCCCCGGAGGTCATGACGTCATGGCGGAGCGAGAGGCTCTCCAGCGGCCTTCCGTTCAGGGAGACCGACTGGACGTACCTGTTCGCCGGCCCGGCGTTCGATGCTTCCACTGTGAACATCCGGCGGTTCTGCAGGTTGATCCGCACGCGCGGGAACGCCGGGGTGCCGATCACGTACAGCGGCGTCCCGGGTGTCACCGGGTAAAACCCGAGCGCGCTGAAAACGTACCAGGCTGAGAGCTGGCCGCAATCGTCATTCCCGCACAGGCCGTCCGGCCGTTCGGTATAGAGCGAATCCATGATGGTCCCGACGATCTGTTGTGTCTTCCACGGTTGTCCCGCGTACGGGTAGAGGTAGGCGACATGGTGGCTCGGCTCGTTTCCCTGCGCGTATTGCCCGATCATCCCCGTGATGTCCGCCTGCTCCCTCCCGGTCGTCGCAGATCCGGTGAAAAAGAGGGAGTCCAGCTTTTTGGCGAATGCGTCCGGACCGCCGTACACAGTGATGAGACCGTCGATATCCTGTGGCGCGAAAAACGCGTACTGCCACGCGTTGGCCTCGGTGTAGTGGAACGTCACCGCCCGCGGATCGAATGGTTCCGCCCATCCCCCGTTGATCCTCGGCCTGAAAAAGCCGGTCGACGGATCGAAGAGGTTCTGGTAGTACTGACCGCGTTCGTCGTATTTGGACGCCTCTCCCGGATTTCCGGTCATTGCGGCAAACCGGGAGATGCACCAGTCATCGTAGGAGTACTCCAGCGTCTTTGAGACGCTCTCCGATTCCACGTCCCCCGGGACATACCCGTTGGTCCGGTATGCGTCGAGGCCAAAGCGGTTCAGCCCGGCGGAGGTCTTCATCGCTTCAAGGGCCAGCGTCGAATCGAAACCCCTTATTCCCTTGGCCCACGCGTCGGTGATCACCGGGACGCCGTGATAACCGATCATCGTCCAGGTTTCGTTCGAGGCCAGTTCCCATACCGGCAGGACGCCCCCCTCCCGGTATTTCCGGAGCATGCTCCGGATGAAGTCGAGGGTCCTCGCCGGATCGAGCAGTGTGAGCAACGGGTGTTCGGCACGGAACGTGTCCCAGAGCGAGAAGACCGAATACATGGTGAAGGATCTTTCGTTGTGAATGCGCATGTCCATGCCGCGGTAGTTGCCGTCGACATCGTTCGAGACGTTCGGGGCGATCATCGTATGGTAGAGCGCGGTGTAAAAAATGGTTTTTTCCCGTTCCGTCCCCTCCTCGACGACGATCCTGCTCAGTTCCCGCTCCCAGAGGAGCGCGGCCGTCGAACGCACCTTTTCGAAGTCCCAGTCGGGTATTTCCGCCGAGAGGTTTTTCCGGGCGCCGTCGATACTCACCGTCGAGAGCCCCACCCTGACCTGCACTTCCTCCACTTTTCCGGTCCGGTAGGTCACGACCGCCCTCAAATTTGTCGCGGTATCGGCGCGCTGACCGGGGAAGATCGAATCGTTCCTGACGACGGCGAACGACTGAAACGGCTTCGAAAACTCTGCGGCAAAGTAGATCCGCTGATCCTTCGCCCAACCCGAGGAACGTCTGTACCCGGTTATTTCTTTCTCTCCGATGATCTGGATATCGGATTCCAGGACGCGGTCCGGTCCCAGGCCGTGGTTGAGATCGACGATGATGGCGGCGGAATCCGACCGGGGGAAGATGTACCGGTGAAAGCCGCACCGCGGGGTGGCCGTGAGTTCCACCCGGATGCTGTCGTCGTCGAGCAGGACCCCGTAGTATCCGGGATAGGAGATCTCGTTCTCGTGTGTAAATGATGACGAGTGACGGTACACCGTTTTTCCGTCCGCGCCGCGAGTGAAATCCGGGCGTTTCAGCGTCGGTGTCATCAGGATGTCGCCGTAGTCGGCGATGCCCGTGCCGCTCAGGTGAAGATGGCTGAACCCGAGGATGACCGTGTCGGAGTAATGATATCCCGCGCACGCGTCCCACCCCTCCACCCTGGTGTCGGGACTGAGCTGGACCATCCCGAAGGGGGTGGTCGCGCCCGGAAACGTATGTCCGTGTCCGCCGGTCCCGACGAGCGGATCGACGTAAGCTGAAAAGCCCTGGGCGACAATGACCGCAGGGGTATAAACAAGAAGGATCATGATCCACAGGATCGCCGGGAAGGGTTGAAGCATCAGGGGTTTTCTCCGAAAAATTACCGAAATATATCAATTACTACCGATTTGAAAAATGGTCTTCCGTCGGGGAAGAAGACTCTCCGCACGGCGACGGGACAGGACGACTTGAGCTGTCAGCTCCGGGCGCCGGAAAGAGTACGCAGGAGGTCGAGGACGCCCCCGGGATCGCGCACGTTGTACCTGGCGTGCGTGCTCATGACGCCGACCTTCACCGATTATACGCTCGGGGGCGGCATCTGAAACACATCCTCGTCGGTCCAGTCGTCTCCCACCGGGAGGATAAAATCATACATCGCCCGCTGCAGCAGGGCGGCAACCGCGGTTCCCTTGTTCACGCCGGCGGAGCGGATCTCCATCACCTTGTTCCCCTGCATGATCTGAAGGTCCGTGTTCGCAGTGAATGAGGTGAGATGGTCCATCAGTTCCCCGACAAGGACCTGCGCCTGTTCAGGGTCGGCCTTCCGGTAATGCCAGGCGATGGCGGCGCCCTTCTCTTCGATGAGGGCACCGGGGAGGCGATCTGTATAGAGCTGCAGGATGGGGAGAAGATCCGGTTTCCACGAGGAGGAAATTTTTTTCGTCGTCCTCCACTCCGTCCCGGGGTCCCTGAGCCATACCCCGTGCTCGGCGACCGGTGTGAGTCCGAGCCCGCCGAAAAACTCCCCGAGTGTGTCCCTGTCCCTCCCGCTCACGATGGCCACGGTGTTCCGTCTGTCCCCCGAGAGACACTCCAGTACCCGGAGGACCTCGGAAGTCGGGCTCGCCAGGCGCGGTCGTTCGTGGAACCCCACCAGGGTCCCGTCATAATCGAGCAGGAAGAGCCGTCTGCCCGGCGATATCCGGCCTGCAACTGTCCCGCGGAGCCACCTGGAGAAATCATTCTCCTCCCTTCCCAAGCGCAGCCGCGCATCGAAGATGTGATAGTACAGCGACTCCAGGCTGATCGCACCGAGCATTTCACGAAATTGCGCGAGGTCGTGTGCCACGAAAGAGGTCGGGAGAACGAACGTCCTGGACGCCATGAAATGGAACGCGTCGCCGTGGTCTGCATCCGGCCGGCCGGCGTCCGAAGATATGTGCGACTCGAGGATCTCGATGAATTTTTCACGAAGTCCGGCGATCGAATCGGACGATGTCCACGCTGACGAGCCTCTCTCCGAGCGCCGCATTGCCGACGATCCCGCTCACCCAGTAGGCGAAATCGTTGGGCGGTTCCGGGGAGAGATACTGGTGCTGGAAGAGAAACCGGTGTGTGTGGAAATACACGGAGGATTCCGGCACCGACCCGATCCCCTCCAGGAGCTGAACCACGCTTGTGGCCTTGATCCCCAAAAGCAGCGTCTGTTCGAGTTTGGTGTGGAAATGGAAGGACGTGTCTGTCGCAGGGGTCATGTGTACGTCTAATGTAATGGAATCTGATAAAAAATCAAGGTTTTCAGAACGCCGGGTGCAGGATAAACGGGTCACCGACCCCCTCCCT
>DATEDB010000105.1:0-10275 GCA_035286625.1 Bacteroidota bacterium | reverse complement strand
GGGAGGGGGGAAGGCGGTATCCCCGGTGGTGAAACTGATGCTGATGCGGTAGAGCCGGACGCCGAACGGGGCCGCCGGCAGAGAGCGCGGGGATTCAGCGCGCACTGTCCGGGGGGGCCGGCCCGGGATTGACATTCCCGCCGTTTCTTTGTAAGATAAAACGGAATTTTACGGAACACTACCCGGAACCGCGATGAGGTTTTTTAGACACACTCTTCCCATACTTCTCCCCGTATTGCTGATATCCATCCTGCCCCTCTCGTCGTGCAAAAAAAAGGAGCCCGACGCCGGGAAGATCGTCATCGGTGTGACGCTCCTGACGCGCGCCCACGTTTTTTATAAGGACCTCGAGGACGGCCTGCGCAAAGCGGCGGACAGGTACGGCTACGTACTGATCGTTACCGCCGGGGAATTCGACCTCGGCAAACAGAGCGCGCAAATAGAAGACTTCATCACGCGGAAGGTGGACGCCATCGTCGTCGCGCCGGTGGATTCCCGGGGCATCGGGCCGGCGATCCGCAAGGCGAACGAGGCGAAGATTCCGGTCTTCACCTCCGACATCGCATCACAGGAGGGGGATGTGGTCTGCCATATCGCCTCGGACAACGTGGCGGGGGGCCGCCTTGCAGGGGAGTTCATCGCCCGGGCGCTGGGCGGGAAGGGGCTCCTGGCGGTCATCGGCCAGCCGACGGTCACTTCCGTACTGGACCGCGTGCAGGGCTTCCGGGACGCGATAGCGAAATATCCCGGCCTGAGCATCGTCACGGAAGTGAACGGCGAGGGGGTCCGCGACAAGGCGATGCAGGCGGCCTCCGACGTGTTGCAGGCCCATCCTGATCTCAAGGGTATATTTGGCATCAACGACGACTCGGCCCTCGGGACACTCGACGCGGTGAAACAGTTCAAGCGAGATAATATTGTAATTGTGGGGTACGACGCGACCCCCCCGGCGGTGGACGCCATTAAAAAAAACACGGCGCTGAAGGCCGACGTCGTCCAGTATCCCGGCAAAATCGGCGAAAACACCATTGAACGCATACACGATCTCTTCGGCGGAAAAACCGTCCCGGCCGTAGACCCGGTGGAAGTTGGGATCGTTGACGCCGCCTCGCTGAAATAACCCGGCTTTTTATGCTGCCCCTCCTCGAAATGCGCTCCATCAAAAAAACATACCCCGGCGTTCTCGCCCTGGACAGCGTGGATTTCGACGTGCTGCCCGGCGAGGTGCATTGCCTTCTCGGCGAAAACGGGGCCGGAAAATCGACGCTGATGAAAATCCTGGCCGGCGCGCTCGCGGCCGATTCCGGTTCGATTCTCATTGAGGGACGCGAAGTCGATATCGATTCCCCCACCGCGGCGCAGGCCCTGGGCATCGGGATGATCTACCAGGACTTCAAACTGGTGCCGGAACTCACTGCCGCCGAAAACATCATGCTGGGGCACGAACCCCGCTCCTTCGGTGGGTTGTTTCTCGATCGAACGGCCACCGACGCGGCCGCCCTGGCGGTGCTGGCCGAACTCGGCGAGGAGGTCCCGATGAACGCCCCCGTCAGGACCCTCAGCCTCGCCGAGAGGCAGGTGGTGGAGATCGGCAAGGCGATGTCCCGCACATTGAAAATACTGGCGCTGGACGAACCCACGGCCTCGCTCACCTCCCCCGAGCGGGCGAACCTGTTCGAGGCCGTCCGGAAGCTGAAGGCCCTCGGCGTGGGCGTAATTTACATTACGCACAGGCTCGAAGAAATTTTTGAAATCGGCGACCGGATCACCGTCCTTCGCGACGGTCACAATGTCGACTCCTCGAGCGTCAACGATGCCACCGGGGCGACGCTCATCCGGTCAATGGTGGGCAGGGAATTGAGCGGCGAGTATCCCCGGAACCGCCGGGGCGGCGGTGAGACGCTGCTTCGCCTTGAGAATATCTCGGGGGGCGCCATCACCGGCGTCGATCTCGAGGTGCGCGCCGGAGAGGTCCTGGGACTGGGGGGACTGGCAGGGGCCGGGCGGACGGAGCTGGCCAGGATCATTTTCGGGACCGACCCCATCGAAGGGGGCAGGATGATTTTCCGGGGGGCCGAGATCAGGCCGGGTTCTCCCCGGGAGGCGATCGACCTCGGCATCGGGTATCTTTCGGAAGACCGCAACCGCGACGGGCTGGTCCTGGAGATGTCGGTACGGGAAAACATCACGCTCCCGAGCCTGCCGAAAGTCACCAGGGGATGGTTTATCGACAAAAAGACCGAAGGCGAGGCGTGCGGCGGGCTTATCAAACAGCTGACCATCAAAACGCCCGACATGAACCGCCGGGTAGAAGAACTCAGCGGAGGCAACAGGCAGAAGGTGGTGCTGGCGCGGTGGCTGATGACCAACTCGCGCCTGTTGATCTTCGACGAACCCACCGCGGGTATCGACGTGGGGGTAAAATTCGAAATCCACTCGCTTATCGATTCCCTGGCGGCGGGCGGCATGGGCGTTCTCGTGATATCGTCGGACATGCCGGAACTCCTGGGCGTCTCGGACCGGGTCGCGGTGATGTCCGGGGGGACCGTCACCGGTGTGCTGGCCCGCGGTGAGGCGACGCAGGAACGAATCATGGAACTGGCGATGAAGAAGGTCGGCAAGGGTTCATCCCGTTGACGGCCCGGACGGGAAAATATACCCTCCTCGCTGAATTCGGGGTCGTGCTTGCATTAGTCGCAGAGGGGATTATTTTTTCGTCGCTCTCCCCTTATTTTTTCACTTCAGAAAACATCCTCAACGTCTCGCTCCAGACGTCCATCATCGCCATCATCGCCGCCGGGATGACATTCGTGATCCTGACGGCCGGCATCGACCTCTCGGTGGGATCGGTGGTGGCGTTCACCGGTGTGATCACCACGGCGCTTTTACATCTGGACGTGCCGCCGGCTGTGGCGCTCCCGGCCGCGATACTCGCGGGGCTGGGTGTGGGCGCGCTCTCAGGGGCGGCGGCCGGCGCCCTGATCACCGGGCTCAACATCACGCCGTTCATCGCGACACTGGCGCTGATGACCATCTGGCGGGGCGCGGCGTTTCTGTTTACGGACGGACGGCCGATCTGGGGCCTGCCCGATGAGTTTGCCGCGCTGGCCGGCGGGCGGGTGGCGGGCATTCCCGTGCCCACGATCATCATGCTGGCCGTCTTCGCCGCCGGCTACGTGCTGTTGAATCGAACGCCCTTCGGCCGGTACGTGTACGCGGTGGGGGGAAACCGGGAAGCGGCCCGCCTGGCGGGCATCAGGACCGGGAGGGTGATACTGGGGGCGTACGTCATCTGCGGGTTCCTGGCGGCGATGAGCGGGATCCTCCTGGCGTCGCGGCTGAATTCGGGGCAGCCCAACTCGGGCCTGATGTACGAACTGGATGTCATTGCGGCGGTGGTGGTGGGGGGGACGAGCCTGTTCGGGGGCAGGGGTTCGATCGTGGGGACGTTCGTGGGCGCGATGCTGATCGGCGTCCTGCGCAACGGACTCAACCTTCTGGATGTCAGTTCGTATCTGCAGATGATATTCGTGGGGGCGGTGATCCTGCTGGCGGTGGCGCTCGACAGGTTCAGGTGAGAGAGGCGGGCGGCCGCGGCCGGAGGCGACCGGGCGGGCGATGCGGACCGGCGCCGATCGGGTGATTGGGGCCGGCATCACGCCGTGGTTCAATAGGTTCAGGCGTGTCAATTATCGAAAGGGTACCCGATTGAAAAAGTGTCTCCTGGCGTCGTTTTTTGGTCTCATGCTGTGCGGGGGTGCTGCGGCGCAAAACCCGTCCATTCCCCCTTTTTACCAGGTCTACGGCGGCCTCTTCTACCCGGCGGAAGAAAACCACCGGGCCACGTACGGTTCGCCGTCGGATTTCGTCTGGGGGATGGGGATGGGCCTGCCGGTGAGCGCGGATTTCTTCTATATCATTTCGGACATCTCCTGGTTCCGCACCAGGGTCGTCACGCCGTCGGTCCCCGACACCACCACCGAGCTGTCGCAAAACTTCATCCACCTGGGCCTCATGAACAAGTATTTCATGGCCAAGTCCCTCACATTCCGGTTCCAGGGAGGCCTGAACTACAACGCCATCGGACGGAAAATCACCCCGGCGGGGGGGACTGAAATAAAAAACGAACTCCCGCGCAAGTTCGGGTTTTTCGGCGGGGTGGGCCTGGAGAACATCATGGCCGGGGGAAAGATGGCGGTGTTCGCCGACCTGGTGTACGATTACCGCCGCTCGGCCGAGAAGGATCTGTACGGCGACTTCGGGGGTTTGAGGATCGTGGGGGGAGTGACGCTCTACTGGTTCTAGGGCCGCCTACCTGATCAGCTTCAGTTTTTTTATGAGCGACAGCGTCGAAACGATCACGATCTCGATGAGTTTTTCGGTGGCCTCGTTGGGCCTGAGGGTGAGGTTGTTGATCGAACAGATGGTCTGAATGTCGCGGACGTACTGCGACACCTCCCTCTTTTTCGCCTTCGGGATCCACGTCGCGAGCTCCGATTCGATGTACTCCAGGTAGTTCTGGATGAACCTGTCCGCGGGGATCCTGCTGCCGCCCGATCGGGACTGCCTCGGAAAAACCTGCTTCATGTTCGCGGTGTATTCCTTCAGCCACGGGTCCACCTTTTTCTCGAGGGCGAAATACTCGGCGACCGTCGAGACGATCGTGGTGTAGGGGTCTTCCTCATAGAGGGGGAGTTTCGAGGGCCTTCGCGCGGCGATTTTTTCGCGCCGGAAGATGCGGTCAACATACCGGAGTTTTTCCATGGCCCTCGGCCAGTCGCGGTAGTTCCACCGCCACTTCGACTGCGGGTCGAGCCAGACGGCGAAGGTCTCCGAGAAATCGTCGTCGGGGTGCTTCTGCGCGTAGTGCGGGTTGCCGATGGCATGCAGGTACCGCACGTAATCCTTGCTGTTCGGGTTATAGTGGTAGATGTTGGGGTACCGCCTCCGGAAATTCCCGAAGATCTCCTTCCAGTCGTCCCGTTTCCAGAGCCGGTAGACGTAGTTGACGGCGTGGCCCGTCTCGTGCCGGAGGATCATCATCACCTCTCTTTTCGAGTACGAGAGGTAATGCTTGTCCGAGAGGTTCCAGAGCTGGGAATTCGACAGGTACCAGGGGATTTCAATGGAGCCGGTCCCGTCCAGGCATCCCCACGGCTCCTCGCCGAAATAGAAATGGGGAAAAAAAGCGATGCGGTTCCTGAGCATCTCGTGCCGGAGCCGGATCAGGCATTCCCTCAGGGCGTCCTCGGGCCGCAGCTCGAGATCGCCGACCGGCTGGTTGAGCAATTGCTGAAACGTCAGTTCGCGGGTTTTTCCTGTCAGTCGCATGGCGTCATTTTACATAAAAAACCCTTGTCGAAAAGTCAACATGACAAGGGTCGGGTGTTTCGAAATATCCTGCAGCCCTCAGGAGGCTTCTTTTTCGCTCTCTTCGGACTCGATCTCCGGGCCGGCGGGCCCGCGTTTCCTGGACGTCCCGGTGAACTTCAGGCTTTCGGTTTTTTTGTTGAACTTCACGCCGATGCGGCTCCCGTGCCCGAAGCGGTTTTTCAGGATCTCTTCGGCGATCGGGTCTTCGATGTACTTCTGCAGGGCGCGCTTCAGGGGCCTGGCGCCGAACGCCGGGTCGTAGCCCTTGTCCACGAGGAATTCCTTTGCCTGCTTTGTGAGCGTAATCTTGATTTCCATCTGGGACATGCGCTTCACGATCTCGTTCATCTGGATCTCGATGATGCGGTCGATGTGCTGGCGCTCGAGATTATGAAAGACGATGGTGTCGTCGATGCGGTTCAGGAACTCGGGGTTGAACACCCTCTTCACGGCGTCCTCGAGGGTCGTCTTCATCGCCTTGTAGGTGTCCTTGTTCGTCTCGACGCCGAAACCGAACGCTCCGGAGGACCTGATGTCCCGGGCGCCGATGTTCGAGGTCATGATTAGAATCGTGTTCTTGAAATCGATCCGCCGGCCCAGGCTGTCGGTTAATTGGCCGTCGTCGAGGACCTGCAGCAGAATATTGAAGACGTCCGGGTGCGCCTTCTCGATTTCATCGAGCAGGACCACCGAGTAGGGTTTGCGGCGGACTTTTTCGGTGAGCTGGCCGCCCTCCTCGTATCCCACGTATCCGGGAGGGGCCCCCACCAGCCGCGAAACGCTGAATTTTTCCATGTACTCGCTCATGTCGATGCGGATGAGCGCCTCGTCGGAGTCGAAGAGGTAACGCGCCACCACCTTCGCCATCTCGGTTTTGCCGACGCCGGTCGGGCCTAAAAAGATAAACGAGCCGATCGGACGCCTCGGGTCCTTCAACCCGGCCCTCGTCCGCCGGATGGCCTTCGAGAGCTTTTCGATGGCCTCTTCCTGACCGATGATGATGCCCTTCAGGACGGAGTCCATCTTGAGGAGTTTTTCCGACTCAGACTGGGCGATCTTGTTCACCGGAATGCCCGTCATCATCGCGACCACGTCTGCGATGACCTCTTCATCGACTTCGTAGACCATCTCCTGCGCCTTCAGCTCCCATTCGCGCTTGGCGATGTCCAGGTCGTTGAGGAATTTCTTTTCCAGGTCGCGCAACCGGGCGGCTTCCTCGAAGTTTTGGTTCTTGACCACCTGGTTTTTCGACAGACGGATCTTCTCGACTTCACCCTCGAGTTCCAGGATCTGCTTGGGGACGTGGATATTCGACAGGTGCACCCTGGAGCCGGCTTCGTCCATGATGTCGATGGCCTTGTCCGGGAGGTAACGGTCGGTGATGTACCGGTCGCTCATGCGGACGGCCGATTCGAGAGCCTTCTCGGTGTAGCGGACGTTGTGGTGCTCTTCGTATTTCGAGCGGATATTGGCAAGAATCTGGATGGTCTCGTCGACGCTCGTCGGGTCCACCATGATCTTCTGGAAGCGGCGGTCCAGGGCGCCGTCCTTCTCGATGAACTGGCGGTATTCGTCCAACGTAGTGGCGCCGATGCACTGCAGATCGCCCCTGGCCAGCGCGGGCTTGAACATGTTCGACGCGTCGAGCGAACCGGAGGCGCCGCCGGCGCCCACGATCGTATGAAGCTCGTCGATAAAGAGAATGACGTCCCTGGCCTTCTCCAGCTCGTTCATCACGGCCTTCATCCGTTCTTCGAACTGGCCGCGGTACTTGGTGCCCGCCACGAGGGCCGCGAGGTCGAGGGTGACCACGCGCTTGTCGTGCAGGACGCGGGAGACCTTTTTCTGGACGATCCGCAACGCGAGGCCCTCGGCGATGGCGGTCTTGCCGACGCCGGGCTCGCCGATCAGCACCGGGTTGTTCTTCTTCCGGCGGCTGAGGACCTGCGCGACGCGTTCGATTTCCTTCTCGCGGCCCACGATGGGATCGAGTTTTTCCTCGAGGGCGAGCTTGGTGAGGTCGCGCCCGAAGTTGTCGAGGACCGGCGTCTTGGATTTTTCGGCGCGACGCTCCTGTCCGGACGCGGCCGAGCCGGCGGCGGGAGGGTTGGAGGGTTTGCCGCTGATGATGTTGTCCAGCTCGTTGCGGACGACGTCGTAGTGGACGTTGAACTGGTGAAGGATCTGCGCGGCGATGTTGTCGTCGTCGCGTAACAGGGATAAGAGAAGATGCTCGGTGCCGATCACGTCGGACTTGTAGAGCTTCGCCTCGAGATAGGTGATCTTCAGGACCTTCTCGGCCTGCTTGGTGAGCGGGATGTTCCCGATGGTCAGGGTACCGCCGGAAGTCCGGACGGTGTCTTCGATGGCTTTCTTGAGCTTGTAGAGATCGACTCCAAGGTTGCGGAGGATCTTCACCGCGATGCCCTCTCCCTCACGGATGACGCCAAGGAGAAGGTGCTCGGTACCGATGTAATCGTGTCCGAGCCGTAACGCCTCTTCACGACTCAGCCTGATGACATCCTGAACTCGATTCGAGAAATTTCCTTCCATCTCAGGCCCCAACAAATGATACGATAAATTTACTGAAAACCGGAGGGACTCGCCGTGACGACCCTCATCAATTACTCGATTTTCAACAGTAATATACCGAAAACCTGAGGATTATTCAAATGGGGAAAACAGGGCCATTTTTTGAAATTTAAGAGAATTTAACTTTTGGAATTCCCCCCGGGATATCGGATATTGAAATGCACAGGGGCATATGCCGGGACGCACCACTGAACGCCTCTATAATTTTGACAACTACTCTCACCAATCAGGATAATCGATGGCAAAAACCAACTATTCGTTCGAAAAAAGAAAGAGGGACCTGGCAAAAAAGAAGAAGAAAGAAGAAAAACTCGCCCGCAAAATGGAGAAAAGGGCGGAGAAAACCGGTGAAAACCAGCCCGCAACTGACGCGGAGGACGGCGCCACTCAGGAAACTAAGGAGGTAAAATATGGTGAGAATGCCGAAGATAAGGGAGGGGAGGGCTAAAACCACTCCGCTGTTCCCCATCACCCCGTATCGTTGACAATCGGGGTTGATTTCGCTATATTATTTCGTTTCCGGGTCTGAAATCAGGACTTTCGTCGAATATTCAGCCGCCCGCCCGCGTTCTTTCCACAGTAGCTCAATGGTAGAGCATCCGGCTGTTAACCGGAGGGTTGCAGGTTCGAGTCCCGCCTGTGGAGCAGATACTCCCTATGGAGCACCATCCTTCCAGAGAACGAATTCTACCCATTGATCAGGTTCCCCCCGCCACTCCAAAATTCGCAGGGGGTGACGGACCGCACCGATTACCCAAACGAGACCCCGCGGCCCCCCCGCCGGGGTTTTTTCTTGACTTTTCCGCCCCGCCCACCTACCTTACAGTCAGCAGCGACCGATCTTCCCTCCCCTCACGACACGCCTTCCGGGAAAGAGAACATGGCGGAGGAACCAACAAAACCGAACCCCAAAGACGAGCAACAAACCCTCACAAGCATCCAGGCGAAAATGTCCGTCGTCCGGACGACGGGAGAGAGCGTCGTCCATCAGGCGCCCCGTCAGCCGAAACTGATGGAACGGCTGGGCGCAGCCCTGCGGGCGCGGCACTACAGCCAGCGGACAGAAACGGCCTACACCCAATGGATCCGCCGGTTTATCTATTTTCACAAACTCCGGCATCCACAGGAGATGTGCGAGCCGGAAATCAACGCGTTCCTCACCCACCTGGCCGTGGAAGGCAAGGTGAGCGCCTCCACACAGAACCAGGCCCTTTCCGCACTGTTGTTTCTGTACCGTCACATACTGAACCGGGAGATCGGGGAGCTCGGGGAGGTGATCCGGGCGAAAAAACCGAGACAACTGCCGGTCGTCATGACGCGGGACGAAGTAAAGGCCGTCATTTCGTATCTGTTCGGCGACAAGCGGATCATCGCCATGCTCCTCTACGGGGCCGGGCTCCGGCTGATGGAATGCCTTCGGCTGAGGGTGCAGGACATCGATTTCAACTCGAACCAGATCACCGTCAGGGACGGGAAGGGCGACAAGGACCGCGTGACGATGCTGCCCCAGTCGGTGAAGCCGATGCTGACGGAACATTTACAAAAAGTGAAATCGCTGCACGAAAAAGATCTGAACGACGGTTGGGGGCGGGTGGAGCTCCCTTTCGCCCTCGATCGGAAGTTCCTGAACGCCCCGCGATTGTGGCAGTGGCAATGGGTCTTTCCGCAGGAGAGACGCTGGCGGAACCGGGAGACACGCCAGGAGGGCCGGCATCATATCGATGAATCCCTCGTTCAGCGGGCAGTCAGGGAGGCGGTGGCGAGGGCGGGATTGACCAAAAGGGCAAGCTGCCACACCTTCCGGCATTCGTTCGCGACGCATTTATTGGAAGGGGGGTACGACATCCGGACCGTGCAGGAACTCCTGGGGCACAGCGACCTGAGAACAACCATGGTCTATACCCACGTCCTCAACCGCGGGCCGATAGGGATCAAAAGCCCAGTGGATTCACTTTGAAAGGGGGTTTTTCCACGCGCGACATATATGGACCAGTCAATCACCCCTGAAGCGACCACCAGGGTTTGATTCCATCCTATCAAAACGGGGTTAATGACTTGATCTACGATAATTTTATTTCTATTATTCGTTAAAGTATTCGAAGCGGTAGTTAAATATTACATGTACCCCCCTGAATTCTTCGAAGGGTTGAGGGGATACTTAGAATCATTGTTAGACTTGCGTCGTATTAGGGATTAAAAAGTATCCATAATCCGTCGAGATCAGTTTTCCTTCAACACCAATGAACCAAGAATCAACGTTCGTCAAGATACTCGAAACTAGTTCGATGACGGATGTGGTTCTCATCAAGA
>DATEDB010000104.1:0-3054 GCA_035286625.1 Bacteroidota bacterium | reverse complement strand
AAGCAGGGCTACCCCAAGCCCCTCGTGATGGACGACGAAGTCGTCCGCCGGGTGGACGAGAAATGGGGACGGATCTGGAAGTGAGCGCTCCGCCGCCCGCGCGTCGCCGATGTCCCCTGCGGCGTGGTCGGACACAGGATGCCACACGCTCCGGATCAATGATCAGACAGAATATTTTATTTCCATGACATTTAATTTCCGCGACACCTCGCTCATCCCGATCTGGGAAAAGGTCCAGAAAGGCGATCGCCTTTCGCTCGCCGACGGCATGGCGATGTATCGTACACCCGACCTCATCTCGCTCGGGAAGATGGCGCATTTCGTCCAGCAGCAGAAAAGCGGCGACGCCGTCTACTTCGTGCTGAACCAGAAAATTGAGCACACCAACATCTGCGTCCTTTCCTGCAGGTTCTGCGACTTCGCCGTCAAAAAGGGCGACGCGGCCGCCTACGAGATGACGACCGAAGAGATTCTCTCGAAACTCTCGCCCGAGATCGCCGAAGTGCATATCACCGGCGGCATGCCCGCCGACTGGCCGTGGGAACGGTACCTGGACATCGTCCGGACGATCCATGCGCGGTATCCCGGCACCGACATCAAGGCCTTCACCGCGGTCGAGATCGATTTCTTCCACAAAAAATTCAAAATGCCGATCGGGGAGGTCCTGCGGCAATTAAAGGACGCGGGGCTGAAAACGATGCCGGGCGGAGGCGCGGAGGTATTTTCCGAACGCGTGCGGCGGCTGTTGTTCAACCAGAAAATCGGCGCAAAGGGATGGTTCGGCGTCCACAAGGCTGCGCACCGGCTGGGCATCCCGACCAACAGCACTCTCTTGTATGGCCACATCGAAACCCTCGAGGAACGGCTCGACCACATGATCCAGCTGCGCGGGGCGCAGGACGAGACCGGCGGCTTTTTGACCTTCATCCCCCTGGCCTTCCAGCCGGGCGAAACCGGCATCAAACCGCGTGACCGGTTCACTTCGGCGATCGACGATTTGAAGACGATCGCCATTTCACGATTGATGCTCGACAACTTCCCGCACATCAAGGCCTACTGGGTGATGCTGACCGAGGAAGTCGCTTCCGTCGCACTCAATTTCGGCGCCGACGACATGGACGGCACCGTCGGCGAGGAGCGGATCGCCCACGACGCGGGAGCCACCAGCCCGATGAAACTCGCCAAGGACCAGATCATACGTCTGATTAAAGACGCGGGGAAGATACCCGTCGAACGGGACATCTATTATAACCCCCTGAACGTGCATGCAGACAACGTGATCGGGAAGATACCCTATTTAAACTCGCTTCCGTTTTATCACGATTTCGAAAAAGGCCCGTTCAGGGTCCTTCCGATCGTCCCCCGCAGGATGGGTTTACTGGCCGCCAACGGCCAGCTGGCCGCGGGTCTTTTCTCGTTGATGGATTATTTCAGAAATGAGTCCACGCTCGACCTTCTGGGCTGGTGCATCGCCACGCGCGACCAGGTCAAGAGCGTGATGCTCTTCTCGAATCACGGATGGGCCGACCTCGACGGCAAGCGCATCGGCGTCACCGACGAAACCGCCACGTCCATCCGGCTCCTGCGCCTGCTCCTCGAAAAAAAGTACGGCGTGAGCGCGGAATTCGTGCGCCTGCACGCGGGTGTGAATGATTATTCAGGTTACGACGCGGTGCTGCTGATCGGCGACCAGGCTCTCTATTATAACCGGCACGGCCTGGAGGGTTACGAGCTGGTGTACGATCTCGCCGCCGAGTGGTACGAGTGGAAGAAGATGCCCTTCGTCTTCGCGGTGTGGGCAGTATCGAAATCCGCCGGCCCGGGGGTGCGCTCGGCGCTCGGGGCAACCATCCGCGAGTCCCTGTTGAAAACCGACGGGCGGTACCGCGCCATCGGCGAACTGCACGGCAGGACACTGCGACTTCCGCCCGAGTACGTCGAGGAGTACCTGGAGGGATTCAATTACACGCTCGGCGACAGGGAAACCGAAGCGATGAGGGAATTCAGGAAACTGACGGCCGAAGTGAACCCGGGGGTGGTGATATGATGCAGTTGACACCGCTCTACGAAAAAGTCCGCTCCGGCCGGAGGCTCACCCCGGAAGAAGGGGCATACCTGCTGAAAAACGGGGAACTGCTGGAACTGGGCGACCTGGCAAACGTCGCGCGGGCGAAGAATAATCCGGACCCGAATGTGACGTTTGTGGTCGACACCAATCCGAACTACACGAACATTTGCAATGTGGACTGCATCTTCTGCGCCTTTTACCGGCACCCGGGGCAGGAGGGGGAATACACCTACAGCGTCGATCACATGATCGGCGAATTCAAAAAGTCCGCCGCCGCCGGCGTGACGACGGTGTTACTGCAGGGCGGGGTCAACCCCTCAATTCCCTTCGACTACTACCTCGAGTTGGTGCGGCGCACTGTGGCCGAGGTCCCGGAAGTCCATCCGCATTTTTTTTCCACGTCGGAAATTATCGGCATGGGAGCGGTTTCTGGCCTGCCGGTGCCGGAAGTGCTGAAGCAATTATGGGACGCAGGCCTGCGGACCATCCCCGGCGGCGGAGCGGAAATCCTGAACGACAGGGTAAAAAAGAAAATCAGCCACCTGAAAGGCAGCTCCGACGACTGGCTGATAGTGATGCGTGAGGCCCACAAACTGGGATACCGCTCGACCGCCACGATGATGTACGGGCACATCGAGACCGACGAAGAGATCATCGAACACCTCGAACGCATCCGGCAGCTTCAGGACGAAACCCGGGGGTTCACCGCGTTCGTTCCGTGGAGCTTCAAGCCGGGGAACACGCCGCTCGAAAAGATCATCCCCCATTACGCCACTCCGGTGCGCTACCTCCAGGTGCTGGCCATTTCGAGGATTTACCTCGACAACTTCGACCATATCCAGGCGTCATGGTTTTCGGAGGGGAAAAAGGCGGGGCAGATCGCGCTCCATTTCGGGGCGGACGATTTCGGCGGGACGCTCTTCGAGGAGCACGTGCATGAGGCGGCCAACTTTGTCAACAAGAGCAGCACCGACGAGGTCGTCAAT
>DATEDB010000103.1:0-8849 GCA_035286625.1 Bacteroidota bacterium | reverse complement strand
CCCGCCGTGGACATCGAACGAGATCATCGCGCCGCTGGAGAGGCATTGCCTGGTGTAAATGTCGTACGCCGTCATCTCGTCCTCGCTCAGGAACCCGAGATAATAGACGCGCTTCACGGCCGGATGGTCCCTGAGGAACTTCGCGACGATGCCGGCGTTTCCGGTTTGAAGTTCCATCCGGGGCTTCAGCGTTTCCAGGCTGCGCATCAGCAGCCAGCCGGTCCAGGGTCCGGCCATGTTGCCGAGGAATGTCCTGAGGGTCTTGATCCGGGTGATATGCCGTTTCGCGCCGAGACAGGCCCCGGCGATCACATCGCTGTGTCCGCCGATGTATTTCGTGGCGGAATATAAAACAAGATCAGCGCCGTGCTTCAACGGGTGCTGGTAGAGCGGGCCCAGGTAGGTGTTGTCCACCGCGACGATGACCTCCCGGTCGGCTGTGGAAAACTTCTTCGCGATCTGTTTGCAGCGTTCGATGTCGATGAGGGAGTTGGTCGGGTTGGCGGGGGTCTCGATGTAAATCATCCCCAGCCGGCCCGAGTGCCCGGACACCCCGATCCTGTCCGCCACTTCCTCCGGAGATTCGCCGGCCCTGAAGCTGATGACATGCACCCCGAATTTCGTCAGGACGTGCTGAATAAAATGAATGGTGCCGCCGTAAAGGGGCATGCTGTACAGCAGCAGGTCCCCGGGACGCAGGAATTCCAGGAAGGCGGTGGAGATGGCTGACATGCCGCTCTCGAACACCGCGCAATCTTCGGCGCCGTCCCAGAGCGTGAGCCTGTTTTCGAGGATCTCAAGATCCGGGTTGTTGAGCCGGCTGTAGATCAGGCCGATCTCCTCGGTCGGTCTTTTATCGCGGTGCCCGTAGGCCACCTCGAAAAAGGCCTTGCCTTCTTCGGCGGTCTTGAATACGAAGGTGGATGTCTGAAAGATGGGGCACTTGACCGCGCCCTCCGAGAGTTCCGGCTTGTAGCCGTACGACATCATGAGGGTCTCGGGTCTGAACAGGTGTTCCGTGTCTGGGGTGGCCATGACGTTCCTCTGGAAAAAATGGGGAAAAAGGGAAGAACGGTCGGCCTGATACCGAAAGATGCCGGATGATGTGATCTGCGGGCGGAGGTCTCCCCCGATCGTCGTCAGGCCGGGCCCGCGGCGGCTATTTGGTCGGTTGATAATACTTCATGGCTTCCGGGAGCAGGGCCTTGATGTCATTGATCCGCGTTTCGTCCGACGGGTGCGTGCTCATGAACTCGGGGGGCTTGCCGCCGCCGGACTTCGCGGACATCCGTTCCCAGAAGGGCACCGCCCCTCCGGGGTCGTACCCGGCCATCGACATGAAGATCAGCCCGAGGTGGTCGGCTTCGCTCTCCTGGTTCCGGCTGTGGGGGAGGAGGAGGCCATACTGCGCGCCGAGACCGAAGGCGGTCATCCACAGCTGCTGTGTCTGGTCGGGCTTGCTCTGGAGCGCGGCCGAGAGCGCCACGCCCCCCATCTGGGCCAGAAGGCCCTCGCTCATCCGTTCGGCGCCGTGCTTCGCCACGGCGTGCGCGACCTCGTGGCCCATGACCACGGCGATCCCGGTTTCGTCCTTGCAGACCGGGAGGATGCCCGTATAGAACACCACCTTGCCTCCCGGCATGCACCACGCGTTCAGCTCGTCGCTCTGCACGAGGTTAAACTCCCAGGCGTACCCGTTGAGTTCCGACGCCATACCCAGCTCCCTGAAGTACTGCTCGACGGCGGTCTGTATCCGCAGGCCCACCTGAGTGACCCGCCGGGAGGCCGCGCTGTCGGAGCTCAGCTTGTTGTCTTTCAGGAACCCGGTGTATTCCCGGGAACTCATGGAGAGCAGTTCCCCGTCCGGGATCAGGTTCAGTTGTTTGCGACCTGTTATGGCGACCGTGGAGCATCCGCTGAGTTGAAGGACGATGCCGGCCAGCAGTACCAGAATAACCGCGAGGAGACTGAAACCCTTAATTTTCATGCCGTTCCGTAAAAGGTTGATGTTCTGAATGGATCATTCAATCGCCTCTGAAAAATACTAAAAAAGAGACGCGCAATCAATGTGGGCGAGGTCGTACCACAGAGGCTGCCGACAGGCGGAAGGTGGCCGATTCCGACAGCAGAACCACGCCAGCCACGGCGGTGATCAGGGGCACGCTCAACTGAACGACCGCCGCCCTTACCGCCGTCAGCCCCTGCAGCGCGGCGTACCATATCGCGTATCCTATCCCCGAGGCGAGGATGCCCGATGCGAGGGCGTATCCGGCGCCGCCCGCATCAATCTTCATGTCGCCGACGGTTATCGCTGAGTACCGGGCCGTTCGGGCCTGTTCCGGGCGCGGTCAGTATGAAATAATTCATTATATTATACCAAGTCCATCCCCCATTTCCCGCCGCCCGGTCCCTCGCCGGGTGCACCGACGGGATCGGGGGATCTCATCCAGCATTCAATTTCTTCCTTGATGACCAGAAAATTAACTTCTGTCGGGATTTTATTATTCCTGATGACCGCCGGGGCTGCAGGCCAGATTCCGACGAACCCCGACAGCAGCCTGCGCGCGATCCTGGACACCCTGTCCGGGACACGCATCTCCCTCGCCGATGCGATCGCCGGCGCGGCCGGTCAATCCGCCCGATTAAAGATCGCCGAAGCGGCGTACCTCGCCGCCAAAGGCGCCGCCCGACGGGAGAGAGGGATCTTCGACCCTTCGCTCTTCTTCAGCCTGAATTACGCCGACAGGCATACACCCAGCGCGTCGTTCTTCGCCGGGGCTCCCGTACTGAACACCATCGAAACCGACGCGACCGCGGGACTCAGGTGGCAGCTCCCGACGGGTACCGGGATAGAAGCCACACTCAGCAGCGTCAAGCTCAGGACGAATTCCAGTTTCGCGTTTCTGAACCCCCAGTACAACGCCTACGGCACGATCAGTGTGCGCCAGTCGCTCCTCGGGGGATTGTGGGTGTCCGGAAAGAAAAATTTAACAGAGGCCGACAACGAGGCGGAGACGATGCGGGCCCGTTACGACCAGGAGATGGTGGCAACGGCGTCGGAGGCGGAAAGAAAATACTGGGACCTGTACGGCGCCGAACGGAATTACGCCGTCCAGAGACTTATCCGCGACCAGGCGCTGGAATTTGTGAGGGATACCGAAATCAAGGCCGGGGCCGGGCTCTACGGGCCGAGTGAAACTGCGAGCGCCCGGACATTCCTCGCCGAACAGGAGCTTCTGCTGATCGACCGTGAAGATCAGTACGCGGTCGCCTCCGAAAAGCTGGCCGATGAGATCGGCGCAAGACCGGCAGGGAGATTCGTCACGACGGGGGAACCCCCCGATGAGTACACGCCTGAACCCCCCGACGTGCTCCTCGCCAGGGCGATGGAGAACAATCTTTCCTTGAAGGCGGCGCGCGCGGACGTCGAGGCGAAACGCGCCCTGGCCGACGCCGCGGGGTGGGAATGGCTCCCCAGCCTCGATCTCGTGGGCACCATCGGCGGCAGCGGCCTGTCGGGCAGCGCGCAGACCGTCTTCTTCGGGTCCGACACTCTGCTCACGACGACCGGTGGTCCCTACTCCGACGCGATACGGGAGGCGATCCACCGGGATTTCCCCAACTGGAGCGTCGGGGTGGAAATGAGCTTCCCGATCGGATTCCGAAAAGGGCGCGGCGAAAAGGACCGCCTCGAGGCAGAACTGATGGCCGCCGACGAGCGATATATCGATGAAGAACGAAAAGTCCGGACCGGTCTGATGGACAGTTATCGCGATGTCGCCAATGTGGGCCGCAGGCTGGATTTCGCCCGCCGCGGTGTGGAGGCGGCCACGGAGCAGGTCCGGATCGGGCGCATCGAATTTGAAAACGGACGGGCCACGGCTTTCGAGCTTGTCCGCCTGGCGGCGGATTTCGCCGCCGCCCAGAACAGATATTCCGACGCTCTGGTCAGGACGGCAAAGGGCGCCGCGACACTCAAACAGTATACCTCCGGATCGTATCCGGCAGATCTCTCACCAGCAAAGAAAGGCACAGATGATCAGGATGTCCAGAAATAGCCGTTCGGCCGCCCGGGGGAGTTTCCCGCACATCGTTGCCGCGGCCATGTTGTCGGCCGTGTTGTCCGTGGCGATCCCCGGATGTTCGAAGGGCGGGGCCCCCGGAGGGGGTTTTTCCATGCCGCCCATGCCCGCCGAGGTTGCTGACGTGTCTGTCCGCACCGTGGAGGAGAAGTTCCGGGCCGTTGGCACCATCGAGGCCGAGGAAGCGGCCACGGTGGTCGCCGAGATCGACGGCATTGTGACTGCAATCCCGTACGCGGAGGGCAGCCTCCTGGCGGCCGGCGACTTGATCGCCCGGCTCGACGACACGCAGCTCTCGGCCGAAGTCTCGCGCACCGGGGCGATCGTGGCGCAGAGCACGGCGACCTATGAACGCGTCAGGGCGATCGTCGCCCAGGGCGCCGGGTCCCCCCAGGACCTCGACGACGCCTCGGCGGCGATGAAGGTCGCCGAAGCCAACCTCGCGCTGGCGAAGGCGAGGTACTCCAAGACCAGGATCACCGCGCCGTTCACCGGTTTCGCCGGGTCGCGGCGGGTGAGCGTCGGAACGTTTATCCGGACCGGCCAGGCGGTGACGGACATCGCCAACATTGAGAGGATCAGGGTCATCTTTTCGGCCCCGGAGAGGATGATTTCGCAGATACAAAAAGGGGCGGAAGTGACCGTCTCAACCCCGGCATATCCGGGTTACGCCCTCAAAGGGAAGATCATTGTCATCGAGCCGGTGATCGATCCGGTCACGCGGAGCGCCCGGGTCGTGGCGGAGGTTCCCAACCGCGACAGGAAATTCCGGTCGGGGATGTCGGCTGACGTTACGGCCACGCTGAGTTCCCGGCCGGGGGCGCTGACGGTCCCCAACGAGGCCGTGTTCGCCAGCGGCGACCAGTCGTTCGTCTATGTCGTCCGGGAAGACAGCACGGTGTCCCGTACGCCGATCGGTCTGGGGACGAGAACCGCCGACGTCGTCGAAGTCCTGGAAGGCCTGAAACCCGGCATGATAGTCGTGAGCGCCGGGCACCAGAAACTCTTTGAAGGGGCGAAAATCATGCCCGTGCCGGGAGGGGGAGCGCCCGGCCGGCCCGCGCCCGGACAGGGGGCACAGAAATGAAACTGAGCGTTACCTTCATAAAACGACCGGTCCTGGCGACGGTGATGAGCCTGGCCATTCTTTTGTTCGGCATCATCGCCTTCTCGCGCCTGCCGGTCAGGGAATACCCGGACATCGATTCGCCGATTATATCGATCGTGTCATTATACCGGGGGGCCAACCCGAACGTCGTGGAGACGGAAATCACCAACGTGCTCGAGGAGCAGTTCGCCACGCTCGAAAGGGTCAAAACCATGACCTCCTCGAGCCGCGAACAGGGATCGGTCATCACCATCGAATTCGAACTCTCTCGCGACGTGGACGAGGCCGCGAACGAAGTGCGGGACAGGGTGGCCCGCATCCGCGGACGCCTCCCGAGGGAGGTGGACGACCCGATCGTCTCCAAGGTCGATGCGAACGCCCAGCCGATCGTCTGGCTGGCGCTTTCCAGCCCGAATCATTCCGGGCTGGAGCTCACCGACGTGGCCGACAGGGTCCTGAAAGAAAGGATACAGCGGCTGGCGGGCGTGGGCTCGGTGTTCATCGGCGGGGAGAGAAAATACGCGATGAGGGTGTGGCTCGATCCGATCCGGATGGCCTCCCACGGCCTCACGGCGCAGGACATCGAGGCCTCCATCCGGCGTGAAAACGCCGAGATCCCGGCCGGGAGGGTGGAGGGATCGGAGAGGGAATTCGCGGTGCGCACCAGGGGGGATCTTGCGACCCCCGAAGAATTCGGAAACGTGGTGGTGCTGAAGAAAAACAACGACCTCGTCAGGCTGCGGGACGTGGCGCTGGTCACGGTGGGGGCCGAAAACGAGCGGACCGTGGCCCGGTACAACGGACTGCCCGCGGTCGGGCTCGGCGTCGTGAAACAATCGAAGGCGAGCACCGTGGATGTCGCCGACGAGGTCATCGAAGCCCTTGGCGACCTTACGCAGCTCCTGCCCCCCGGCATGAAGCTTGACATTGCGTACAACTCTTCCACGTTCATCAAGGAATCGATTTCGGAGGTGAAGGAAACGCTCATCATTGCCATGTTTCTTGTCGTGATGGTGGTCCTGGCGTTCCTCAAAAGCCCCCGGGCGACACTCATCCCCACGCTCGCCATCCCGATCTCGCTCATGGGCGCGTTCGCCGCGGAGTTTTTCGCGGGATACACCATCAACATCCTGACACTGCTCGCGCTTGTGCTGGCGATCGGCCTGGTGGTCGACGACGCCATCGTGGTCCTGGAGAACATCTACCGCCACATGGAGATGGGCAAGGGGAAATGGCAGGCGGCCCTCGACGGTTCGAAAGAGATCGGCTTTGCCGTTGTTGCGACCACACTCGTGCTGGTGGCGGTGTTCGTCCCGCTGGCGTTCCTGACCGGTTCGGTGGGGAGGCTGTTCAACGAGTTCGGCGTCAGCCTGGCGGTGGCCGTGCTTACATCCGGTTTCGTGGCCCTGACCCTCACGCCCATGCTGTCGTCGAAGATCCTCAGGCCGCTGCACGGCACGGGGACCGGGTGGGCCTCCCGGTCGTTCGACAGGTTTTTCGAATGGTTGAACGGCGCGTACGAAAAAACCCTGGGATGGGTCCTCAAACGGCCGGCCCTGATGGTGACCGGCGCAGTCCTGGCCCTGGGGTTGAGCGTCGTCATTTTCATGTTCCTCCCGAGCGAGCTCGTTCCCACCGAGGACCGCGGCATCGGGTTCGGCATCGTCATCGCTCCAGAAGGCGCCACGCTCGGTTACACCGACCAGTACGTGCGTGAAATCGAACGCCGGCTGATGGCCCTGCCGGAACGCCGCGCGCTCTTTTCGGCGATCGGACTGGGTTTCGGCGGGCCGGGAAACGTCACCAACGGGTTCATGTTCCTGGCGCTGAAACCGAGGGGCGAACGGGACAGGTCCCAGCAGGAGATCGTCCGTTCCCTTTTTCCGCAGCTGATTTCGATCCCGGGTGTTCTCGCATTCGTCATCAATCCTCCCAGCCTCGGGGGGAGGTTCAGCTCGAACCCGGTGGAGTACGTCCTGGAATCGGACAGTTATGATCAGCTCAGCCAGGCGGTGGGGGTGATGATGGGGGAGGCCTCCAAACTGGGGTACCTCATCAACCTGGACAGCGACCTGCGCCTGAACAAGCCGCAGCTCGACATCAGGATCGACCGGGACCGGGCCGCCGGCCTCGGCGTGTCGGTGACGGACATCGGCTCGACGCTCGAAACGTTGCTCGGCGGGCGGGTCGTGACCAATTTCAAGCGGGGCACGAAGCAATACGACGTCATTTTGCAGATGAAACCGGCCGACCGTTCCACGCCGCACGTCATCGACGACATCTACCTGCGGAGCGGGAATCAGCTGGTGCAGCTCGCCAACGTGGTGAACGTCACCGAAACCGTCTCGCCCAAGGAACTCAACCATTACAACCGCGTGAGGTCCGCGTCGGTCACCGCAGGGCTCGCCCCCGGCGTGAACCTCGGCGAAGCCCTCGATGCGCTCGACGCCATCGCGAAAACACATCTCCCCGCGGGCATCAAGTCGGAATACGGCGGTCAGTCACGGGAATTCAAGACGTCCAGTTCCAGCCTGTACGAGATGTTCCTGTTCGCGCTGGTGTTCATCTACCTGGTCCTTGCCGCGCAGTTCGAAAGCTTCATCGATCCTCTGACCATTCTCCTCTCGGTCCCGCTGGCGGTGTTCGGCGCGTTCGTCACGCTCTATATTTTCGGGCAGACGCTCAACATCTATTCCCAGATCGGCCTGATCATGCTCATCGGACTGGTGACCAAGAACGCCATACTGATCGTGGAATTTTCAAACCAGCTCCGGGCGAGGGGGAAAACGATCCTCGAGGCCGTGAGCGAGGCGGCGGCCATCCGTCTGCGTCCCATCCTCATGACTTCCTTCTCGACGATCTTCGGCGTCCTGCCGATCGCGATCGGGCTGGGGGCCGGCGCCGAATCGAGGCGTCCCCTGGGACTGGCCGTCGTGGGCGGGTTGCTGTTTTCGACGTTCCTCACGCTGGTCATGGTGCCGGTGGTGTATTCGCTGCTGGCGCGTTTCACCAGCGTCACCGAGAGGGAGAAGGTCATCCACGGGGAAGAAAGCGTGGCGCTCGGGAGCGCGGGAGAGGCCGTAACGGCCGGCGGCTGACGATGCGGTTCGGGGGGGGGCGGGGATATCAGAACCGGAATCGGCCCGTATCCGGCAACCTCAGCGGCCGGCCGGATGCCCGCAGGCAATCAGGCCCCCGCGCGGAGGCGGTCCACGAGGTCGATGATCATCGCGCACTCCCTCGAGTGCGAGTAGCGTTCACGTACGGTTTCCCGCGCGGCGCGCAGCATCCCGTCGGAGTATCTCCCGGCGATCACCGTCTCCGCCTGGCGGAGAAAACCCTCCTGGTCGGCCGGGGGATACAGCAGTCCCAGCCTGCCCCGCTCCAGGATCTCACGCGTACCGGTCGAATCCGTACCGATCACCGGCACCCCCGAAGCCATCGCCTCGAGGGTGACCATGCCGTAGGTTTCTTCCGGCGTCGCCATGACGAAGGCGTCGACGGCGCGGTAGAAGAGCCGGCTGTCCTGGACGAAGGGATGGATCCGCACCGCGTCCTGCAGGCCGAGCGACGACACCAGGTCCCGCAATTCACCCGTGTGACCCCGCCCCGGTTGAGGGCGGCCCGGTTCGATCGTCACGTCTCCGACGACGAGAAGT